>CAYZDC010000001.1:0-44960 GCA_964477045.1 uncultured Tissierellaceae bacterium
GCCCCCTTAATAATTCAGCTATTTTCCATATAAAACTTATCTTGTCATTAAAATTAACCATTTATGCTATACCTCCTATTGTAATCATATTAGATATTATTATATCATTAAAGCTAATGAAAACAATTTAACTAAGTTTGTCTTTTATTATACCTAAAATCCCACTCTCTTTTTTAAAATCAATGTTAAAGAATTCAGAAGCTTTGTCTAAATCCATTATTATATATTTGCTAGATTTTTTAGCATATATATCTTCTGGAAGTTCTTTTAATATCCTATCAGCTTCCCAAGTCTCTGCTGCATTATATATAAGTTGAGAATGTCTTTTCTTAATTTCAAATGCTTTTCTATTAACCTGCCAAGCTCTTTGAATAGTCTCAATAGCTTGAGAACCAGTAACTTTTTCATTGAAGTAGTCATCTAAAGTTAATAGTCTAATGTAATCTGGTAAATCTCCATTATAATGTTCTCTTAGAATTTCATAAATTATAAGAGATGATTCTTCTAATAAGTCTACAGCCCCTTCTAGTTCTTCATTCTTTAAATCCTCTATAAGTTCTGGCATTATAGTTAACATTCTTTTTAAGTATTCTCTATAAAAAGCAGTCCCTATATTGTTTTGTACTCGTCTAACAATACGAGTTTTCATAATATCTGTATTCGTTAAGCCAGCTTGTACATTACATATTACGGTTCTTCTTATAATTTCTGCTGCAACTGCTTTAACGTCCTCATTTGCGCTAATTACAATTGCAGGATAGGTATTATCATTATCTAGTACTCCAAAGTCATCATTTTTGATTGTTTCTATGGCGTGGTTTTTAAATCTTGCGTGAGTTAAGTCGTCTACTATAATTGGGGCTCCTTTTACAGTTCTTCTTAAATTGTCTATACTAGTTCTTGTGAAATCCGGAGCAGACATTTTTGGTTTTTGTCCTATCATCATTTTAAGTAAAGTTTCTAAAAATGTAGTTTTACCCGCTTTTGACTGACCATATATTAACCCGAATACTGGATATGGCAATAGGTTTTGGTTATGTTTTACAGCCATATTTCGCATTAATGCCATAAAAGGACTTGTCAGAAACCAAATAGCAAAACTATAATATTTCATTTGCATTCCTACTACATCTCCATGAAATTTTTTATAGCCTTCCATATATTCTATAAATAAATCTACATCATTTTTTATTTCTTCATTATTAGGGTTTAGATTTAATTCGTCCTCATTAAGTGTCACTTTTGAATTTTCAATATCTATAATTAAATGTGGATATTCACTCCTTAACTCTTTTTCTTGAATACTTGCATCTATAATTTTTCTTCTAGTTTGAATCATTACCTCTGGTGATAAACTAATTTTCCCTTTCTTATCTACTCTCGGCATATAGGAAGATATTTTATTTGCTAAGTTCTTTACATCAAGTACAAATTTAATTTCTTCTCGTTGAGATATATCTGGTTCAATTACCATTGCTTTTTTAATTTTTATTGTTTGATTTATTGGTAACTCCTCTAAATTATCCTTATCAGAAACTGATAGGGCTGATACAGTTATATCATCAGAACTTGATTGTTTTAAATCAGTATAGCTATTAAAATACCAATCAAATGCCCTGTCCCCATCTGTATAACTAATATTCTCTCTTTGTCTACCTGTAAAAGCAGAATAAGACATATTGGCAGAACCTGAAATTACTCTTTTTCTACCATCATATGATTCTAGCAAGTAAATCTTCTCATGAGATAACTTTTGTCTAGCAACATACAATTTTAATTTATTGTCATCAATTTTTGAAATTAAATCAATCTTGTTTTTATTTGTAGTTTCTTTTAATCTTTTAATAGTCTCCTGCTGAAAAGCCATAATTTCTTGTAGGTTATATGACATAACCCCTTCAAAACCAAAAATGACTTCTGTATATTCAAATAAGTTTAAAAGTTCACACATAAATCCCATACCTGATGAGTAAGTTATAGCATAAAGTTTGTCATACCCCTTAAATAATTCTTGCCAGGTTAAGACTTCTGCACCAATAAATTCCATTTGCACTACATCCAGTTTTGAATTATCTTCTATCTTTTCATTTAAGAAATTCATTTCTTGTCTTTCATTCATAATCAGATACCACCTTTAATAATTAATATTTTATGTGAGACCTATTTATCTATTTCTATATAAATTCTAAATATCCTTCTATTTATAAAAATTTATCCACTTTAAAATATATTAAGCCAAGATAATAAAATACAAACTGAGTCTTCAGTTATGTACTGTAGACCCAGTTTGTATTTTATTTATTATATCCACTTTTTAAAAAAGTTCCAATCATTTACAGTTCCATCTTCATTTAATAAATCTAAATATACACCGTCAGAAATTCCAACTTCCCAAATAGCTTGAGCATCTTCAATATTATTGGAAATTTTATGTTCTATAATATATTCATTAAATCTTTCTTGACCTTCTCCATAGCTTTCTGAAACATAAGCTACTAAATAAATAGCTATGGCATTTGAACCTAAATCAAAAGGATCAGTTTTTAAAATATGTTCTCTAACCATATCAACCCATTTATCTTCTGATACGCGCAAAAGTCTCTTCCCTATGTTTTCAATACAATAGGAAGCATAGCATCTCTTTTCTTCTAATTCTAAATAGGTAAAATTACCCTCTGTTTCTTTTAAACTAATTAAGGTATCTTCTAGTTTTCCTACTATTGGAATAACATCTTCAAATAAATTTCTACCCCTTATATTGTCAGGTAGATCAATTGGATGTGCTTGATTTCTAGTAAAAGCTTTTTTAGCCATTTTAAACCCTCCCTAAGCTGACTTACCCATATATCCATTATATCGAATAATAATTATTAGTCCAATTCTAATTTATTTAAGATATCTCTAAGTTCTTTAATTTCATCTACATTGAATGTGACACCTTTACTCATCATTTTGTGATCAGGATCCCAGTCTCGTATATCATATTTTGGTGCATAGTTATTCCATGCCACCATATTTATTTCTCTAGTCCATCCTTTTGAAGTTTCTGCTATAACCCCAATATTTTTAACTATTTCATATTTAATCTCTGCCATCTGTTTTGCCTCCTTTTTATACTATCTTATGATATTATACCAAATTCTATATTAGATTAGTAATATATATAAACACAAATCTATATATTCTTAAAATTTATCTGTGTAATGGAGAATAATCTGCATTGAAAAACAATTTATAGTTATCTATATCGTAGTCATATTCTTTTAACATTTTTACTATTAATTCACTATAACCATTAGCTGACATTGAAGTGGTTATATAAATTTTATTCATAATTTTTATTGGAAGAATCATGTTTGAGCTATCTTTGGAGAAATAATCTCTAAGTTCTCCATTCATTCTTGTTAGTTTTTCAAAACTTAAAAACTTTTTTTCGTCAATTTTTAATAACATTTCACAGGTTTTTATAAATATATCTTTCCAAGTACTTGCTAGGATTAATTCATTATTATTAAATCTAAAACCATAGGGTCTAATATGTGTTAAATCTTCTAATAGACTGTGTTCTATAGTATTATCAACCCTGTATTGCTCATAGTTTGGATTTAACCTTTCTTCGGCATCAATCTTTTCATTTCTTAATTCACCCATAGTTAATTGTCCATAATTAATATCAAGGTCACTTTTTATATCTTCAATAATTTTTGTTATATTGGTCAATTCCTGTATAAATTCATCTTTATTTTCTTCAAAACTATATACATCTATTATTATTTCAACTTTATTTTTAAGCTCGCTAATTAGATTTGAAATATAGATTGCATCTTCTGGGAAATCTTTTTTTATAGAACTGATTAACTTTTTAATAAGAATCACCTCATTTTTAAGTTGTTGATACTATTGTATCACTATCTACAACTAATAATAAAGTACTTTTATTTTCTATCTATCCTCATTCTTATTCATTTTCTTTAAATATTCCAAACACATACCTTATATAATAATCATTTTTTATGAATATGGTATTATATCTCTTTAATAGGGTATAAATGTAATAGATAAAAATAGAAAGGATGTGTCAATATGAAGAAAATTTTAGTCCCTGTAGATGGTTCGGATAATGGTAAAAAAGCGTTAATGAAAGCTAAGAGTATAGGAACAGCATTTAATAGTGAAATCACAATAGTATATATTATGGATGATGTTTCAGGTATATCTTCTTTTAATATTACTGATTATCAAACTTACAAAGAGCCTTTAACAGATGCATTTAGACAACATGCTAGAAAAATACTAGATGATGCCATGGAAAATTTTAAAGATTACAATAATAAGGTAGATACATTAATTGAACAAGGAAATCCAGCATATAAGTTATTAGAAATCTCAGAAGAAGGAGACTATGATCTTATTGTAATTGGTAGTAGAGGCTTGGGTCCTTTTTCTAGAGCAGTTATGGGTAGCGTTTCTAATAAAGTAGTACATCATGCCAAGATGTCTGTTTTAGTAGTTAAATAGAGAGGATGGTTTAATATGGAAAAAATCCTAGTAGCTATAGATGGTTCAGAAACTGGTAATAAAGCCTTGCTCAAAGCAAAGGCAATGGGAACAGCTTTTAGAAGTGAAATCACAATACTATATGTAATGGAATATGCTTCAAGTCTATATTCTGTATATATGTCTGAGAACAAGATTAATACAGATCCTTTAAATGAGGCATATAAAGAGCATGCTATGGAAGTACTTAATAATGCATTGGAAAATTTTAAAGATTATAATTATAAGGTATGTACATTACTTAAGAAAGGCAATCCTGCATTTAAAATACTTGAAGTTTCAGAAGAAGGAGATTTTGATCTCTTAATAATTGGTAGTAGAGGGTTAGGTCCTTTTTCCAGAGCAATTATGGGTAGTGTATCTACTAAAGTTTTAAATAATGCAAAGATATCAGTATTAGTAGTTAAATAATATTTGAGAATAAAAATATCTCATGTAAATTTTAAATAACTGTTACGATTTGTCGTAACAGTTATTTGTTTTAAAGTTAATTTCCTAAGAGCTTCTCTATGACTTTATGAGTATTATACCCTTCTTGAAAATCAACAATATTTGAAGGTTTCCCTTCAATTGCATCTAATACATTATTGAGTAATTCTACCAAGCTATTGTTTTCTGGGACTTCCATCCTATTCATATCCATATCAGCATTTGATATCCATAATTCTCTCCAGTTTTTTAAATAAATAACACCTTTAGATCCAAACATTTTTAAATTTAATTTTTCTTTCATACCAACTCCTGCAATTGCATTTATTAAAACTGGTATACCTTCTACCTTAGCTTTTGCTATGATGCTTGTTTCAGATAAAATAGGATTTTCTGGATATTCTATAAAGGATTGTATATCTTCTAGCTCTCCAAATAGCCTTTGAATTATTTGAATATAGTGAGTAATTACTTCTCTTGTAAAGCCACCTTGTTCTTTTGTTGAAATCCATTTATTTTGTTGCCAAGGTCTAGGCCATTGAGAAAAGTATCCTTGAAATTCAATTCTTACTAGGTCTCCTAAGAAACTATTTTTTATTAATTCTTCTAATTTTGAAAAAGTATTGGAATACATAGTTGGAAAATTCATTGCAAAGACTTTATCACTTTCTTTTGATAATTCTGACATAGTTTTAGCTTCAACTGTTGAATTAGCTAATGGTTTTTCACAAATAAAATGTTTCCCTGCCTTGAAAATATCTAAAGCAATAGGATAATGATATTTTGGTGGAACTGCTAAATATACTACATCTATATCTTTGTTCATTAATAAGTCTTTTTGAGAATTTGCAGCTTCTATACTGTATTTTGTTGTAATTTCAGATAGTCTCTCTAGATTAAGGTCATAGATACTCTTAATATTTACTCTAGGATTAATCTTTGATGCATTGATAATTCTCTCAGCCACCACTCCTGCACCAATAATACCTATGTTTATTATTCTTTCCATAATCATACCCCTTTATTTTTTATCATATTTATACTTTAAATCAATTATATCATAAACAGATATTTATCTGATAGTTACAATATTTGTATTAATAAGGTATCCAATAATACCCTAGTATCATAATTAGTAAATCCAATAAATATATGTTAGAATTTACATACAAGATATTATAAATTTTTAACCGAAAGGAGCCATTATGAGAATAGATGAGAGGGATATAATGTTTTCCAGAATGAGCAGAAAAAAGAATACTCCAGAATATGAAGATTATTATAATAAAAACCCTAATCTTAAAATTATTGATGATGAGATTAGAGAAATGCCTGAAGTAGATTCTAGTGAAACAGCATTTTATAATCCAATTAGTAGCCCTATTGTTTCATCTACTTTTAATTTCATGGCAGATATTAAGAATTTAGTTAATGGTCCTGGTTTAAGTGCAAATAAGATAGAAGATAGCCCAGAAAATTTTACTTCCAAGATTAAAGGCTTAGCTAAATATTATGGTGCGGATTTATGTAATATAACTATTTGTGATGAATCTTATTACTATAGCCATAGAGGTAGAGAAGATAATATTTATGGTGATAAAGTAGATAAATTATATAAATATACTATAGTCTTTGCTGTAGAAATGGATAAGAATTATATTGACACTGCTCCCAAATTACCTGAATCTGTAGAAGTTACAAAAGGATACTTAGACGCAGCAATCATTGGAATGATATTGACATATTATATTAATCATTTAGGTTATAATGCTAGAAATCATATGGATGGTAATTATGAAATAATTTTGCCCTTGGTAGCTAAAAAAGCCGGATTAGGGGATATTGGTAGACATGGAGTTTTAATTAATGAGCAATATGGGTCAAGAGTTAGACTAGGAGCAGTTACTACAGATTTACCATTAATTACTGATCAAGAATCTAACTTTAATGTTTCTGCCTTTTGTGAAGTTTGTAAAAAATGTATACTTACATGTCCTGCTAAAGCTATTCATGAAGAAAAAATTATTGATATGAATGGAATAAAAAGGTGGCAAATTACCCAGGAAGAATGCTATAAAAAATGGAGATCTTTAGGGACCGATTGTGGTATATGTCTATCAACATGCCCTTTTAGTTCAAATATCCCATTTGAATCAATAGAAAAATACAAACAAGATCCTGGTTATGCTATGGAGATTATTAAAAAACATGAGGAAACTTATCCTATAAGACCCTTTGTAAAGGATAATCCTGAGTGGTTAGACTAAATAAAAGGTGGACTAAAAAGTCCACCTTTTATATATGCTTAGTCTTCCATAATTCATAATACCTGATGGCATTGTTCTTGATATCTTGGATTTCTCCTTCTGTTACTTGTCTTATGACTTTTCCTGGTGTTCCCATTACCAGCGAATTAGGTGGGATTACTTTTCCTTCTGTTATTAAACTACCTGCTGCTATAATTGAATTATCTCCTATTTCGGCACTATTTAATACAATTGCACCCATTCCTATGAGACAATTATTACCTACCTTGCAACCATGAATTATTGCGTTGTGACCAACTACAGTGTAGTCTCCCAATTCTGTTGGTATATTGGTTTCAGTATGAACTGTAGCATTGTCTTGAATATTTGTATATTTACCTATTTTTATATTTTCGATATCTCCTCTTACTACAGTGTTATACCAAATACTAGATCCTTCTCCTATTGTTACATCACCTAGTACATTAGCTGTGTCTGCTATAAAAGCATTTTTATGGATTTGTGGTTTTATATTACCTAGTTCTTTTATCATTTATCTTGTCTCCTTTAGTTAATCATCTACAATTATCATATCATAAATTTATTTATATTATTTAAAATAATATACTATTCCAGTTCTTGTTAATTCCCAATATAAGTAATATAATGGACATTCATTATAGTATACAAATGGAGGTTTTTTTGTGAATTTTGATTTGAAACGTTTTTTAAAAATTAACTTAGGTGTTATAATTAGTGCCTTAGGACTGTATTTCTTCCTAATGCCTTCAAATCTAGCTACTGGTGGTGCAACTGGTCTTGCTATTGTCCTTAGTCATTTATTACCAATATCCATGGGAATTCTTTTAGGAATTATTAATTTAACTTTATTTATAATAGCTTTTATTGTTTTAGGTAGAGATTTTGGTGGATATACCCTTTATGCAAGTTTAGCTTTATCTTTTATTATAGCAGTTCTAGAAAAATTGGTTCCCATGAATCAACCAGTTACTGATGACTTGTTTATTAATTTGATATTTGGAGTATTCATAATTGGTGTTGGAATGGGAATTGTATTTAATCAAAATGCATCTACAGGGGGAACTGATATTATTGCAAAGATTATTAATAAATATACTCATATAGATATTGGTAAATCTTTACTTATGAGTGATTTTCTTATAAGTTTGTTTGCAGGCCTAGTATTTGGTCCTAGACTTGGTATGTATGCATTACTAGGAACTGTAATAAATTCTTTGATAATTGATAAAATGATTTCTGGTTTTAATGTGAAAATAAATATGATTATAATATCGGATGAATTCCAAAGCATAAACAAATATATTTTAGAAGAAATTATTAGAGGTACTACGATTTACCATGCCACAGGTGGTTTTTCTAAAGAAGAAAAAGATGTTATAAATACAATAGTTTCAAGAAGGGAATATATAAAAATTAGAGATTTTGTTCGACTGGTTGATAAAAAAGCATTTGTTTCCATATCTTATGTTTCTGAAGTAGAAGGCGAAGGATTTACCTTTGATTAAGAAGGTGTAAAATGGGAGAACCTCTCCCTATTTTACACTCAGGTGTTACACACTCTTTCATACATCTTTACAAACTGATTTCCTGTATCTTTTTCTTCTTCTGATAATTCGACAGACTGAATAATACTTAGTAATTCTTCGTCTTCATCAATTACTACATCATGATTTCTAAATAGATATACTAAATTTGTAATTTCTTCTTTTTCCATATTTAGGGCTTTAAGGAACTTAGTTTTGTCTTTCTGATATAAGTCCAATATTATATTAGAAAACTCATCTACATATGCTCCATGAGGGTTATTATATAGCTTAATAATTAAGGCGATTTCTTCATTAGAAAAGTTGTCTTTTCTAAGATAGTTGAATATCTTTTCAATATGATATGGATATTTTTCATTTAGAATGTCCCAATCCGCCCAATAGAACTCCTCTAATAATTCTAAACTTTCTTCTTTTGTTATATTATCTTTATCAATAAATTTTATTATCTTATCTTCAGCTGACATATTCAAAGCACTAACTCCTTCAGTATTTATTATGACTAACTAGTCATGTAAGGGATTTTCTCCGACAATTAGAATAGCCTTCGTGACTTCTTTAACTATATCTGCATTATACTGGTAAGTCATATTGTTAATTCTACCATACAATCTTCCTTTTTCTGATACTACATACTTGGGCTTTAAGTTATTTAGTGTAATGGCAACAATATCCATTTTGCATTTGTCACAATCACAGGCTATGGTTGTTTCCTTTAATCGATTATTAACTGCTTTAATAACTTCTTCTTCTAATAAGTTATGCATTTCCATATAATCACCCTTTTTTATTATTAATAATATCATCTTACCATACTAAAACTAGAAATATAAGTTCATTATATAATTGTTATCTAATTTAACTTTTCGAAGGAACGAAAGGTATTATCTTGGAAGCTAGATTTGATATTGGCATTGATTGAAGTATTGCTTTCCCGGGACCTGTTAGCTTTACTAAAAACAGTCCTTCTCCGCCAAATAAAACGTTTTTCATTCCTTTAACTGTTTTAATTTCATAGTTTACACTTTCTTCAAACATAAAAACATGTCCTTGATCTACTAGAATTGATTGTCCTGGAGCCAAGTTATACTCAGTTAAAGACCCATCTGCCTCTAAAAATAGTTCCCCATGACCTGAAAGCTTTTGAAGTATAAATCCTTCACCCCCTAACAAACCTGCGGAAAATTTCTTTGTAAATACTGTTTGTAGTTCTACAGATTTTTCAGATGCTAGGTATGCAGTCTTTTGAGCTATTAGAGTTTGCCCTTCCATTTTTATATTTAATATGGTTCCTGGCAGTGATGAAGCAAAGGTTATTTCTTGGTTATTTCTTGCTGCAGTATAATAACTAAAAAACATACTTTCTCCTGCAAACATTCTAGAAAGTCCTTTCATAACTCCTCCTGTTGTAACTTCCACATCTATATCCTCTGTCATCCAAGACATTGCTCCAGCTGTAGTTTTAATTGTCTCACCTTGATCTAAAGTGCATCTTAGAATAGGATAGTCCCCTTCAATCGAAAACTTCATTTAATCTACCTCCCTGATTTAAAATTCCATACATAGTCTTTTATACCCTTAGTAACTACTTTCTAATTATCTGTAATAAAAGGACTACTTTTTAAAGTAGCCCTTTTAAATCTTGTTAAATAATACTATTCATTTTCTTTTCTAATTCTCTCTTTACTAATATTGACTATGGTTTTTATTAATGTGTCATAGTCCATGCCTTCTGCTTCTGCCATTTTTATAATATCACTATTGTATCTATCAAGCCCTGGCAATGAATTTATTTCAATTACATAGGGTACTCCATCTTTTAGTCTTATATCTACTCTAGAATAATCTCTTAATCCAAGACTATTAAAGGCTTTAATTGCAGTTTCTGATATTTTTTTGTAGGTTTCTTCATCAACTCTAGCAGGTATATGATAAGTAATATATTTGTCATATTCAAATTTAGCTTCAAAGCTATAAATCTTATTTAATTCTTCTGGCAATCTAGAAAAGTCGATTTCTAATATAGGTAATATTCTTATATCATCACCGTTGCCTAGAACCCCTACTGTAAATTCAGTACCTTCAATATATTCCATCACCATCATTGGAGGATTATATATTTCTAGCCCTTCTTTTACCTTTTCTATTAAGGATTCTCTATCAAAAGTCAAGCTATCGTCTTGAATCCCTCTGCTTGAGCCTTCATCCTTTGGTTTTACTAGTAATGGAAATTTTAACTCTAAATTGTCAAGTTCTTCAATATTTTGAACTTGAACGAATCCTGGAGTTGCTATTCCAGATGCTTTAAATATCTTGCCTGAATAAATTTTATTATATGCAATTCCATGACCTAGTGGTGCAGATCCGGTATAATCAATATCTTCAAATTCCAATAAGGATGGCAATTGTATTAAACTAGCTTCCCCTTTAACTCCATTACAAAGATTAAAAACTAAATCTACTTTTTCCCTATCTAAATTTTCAATTAAATTATGATCCATTATTAGGTCTATTACTTCATAGGTATCTTTTAAAGCTTCTTTAATATGTCCCATAGTAATTTTATGTTGCCTATCTTCTTGTATTCCTTCTTCTCCCGGCAAAAATTCTGCTCTTGATTGGTCTCTTACTATTGCAATTTTCATTTTTACATCTCCCGTTTAATTAAATTCCACTGATTCTATGGCTTACTATTATTTTAAGATGTTGGAAACCAAAAGTTAAGCTTGTTCTCTATACTTTCTCATATCTTGAGAGTCTTTGATCTCAAGTCCTTTTTCCCCAGCTAAGGATTCCAAATGATGTGTAAATTCATGTAAGAGGGTTTCTTTTAAATGTTCATACAATGCTTCTCTTGATGCTCCTCTATATACATTTTTAAATGACCCATAGTAAATCTTAATATTTCTACCAGTTACACTCCTACTATACTCACCCATTATATAAAGGGATTGTTTGTCTCTGCTTTCAGGATGGATTTTATATTCCTCTAATAAAACCACTCCTTCATTTAATCTTTCAAAAAATTCTACTGGTATTTCTGTTGCTATTTGATCTAGCATGTCATGTACATCTTCTATTGTTGGAAAATCATTCATTTACTATCACCTTTACTCTGCCTACTAAGCCATTTTCTAATCTCACCTTTATTCCGTGTGGGTGGCTACTAGAATTTGTAAGTATATCTTTCACTATGCCTTCACTTAATATACCATTCTTTTGATTTTGCTTTTCAGCAATTTTTACTTTACTACCTATTTTAATATCTTTGAGGATTGTTCCTTCCATAATTATTACTCCTTTATCTTCTGTAATAATCATATTATATCATATGTATAGACGATTTTTACCCAATATTTAAGATAGTATTTTAAAGTTCTAGTATTCTATGATATATTTAGTTTAATCTTTGAAACTCGTAATAATTAATGATTATTTAATTGAAAGGTGGATGATGATATGGATATGTTGGATTTGTTGTTAAATCGAAGAAGTATACGAAAGTATAAGGATGTAGAAGTAGAAAAAGAAAAGATTGATATTATTTTAAAATCAGCACTGACTTCTCCCTCGGGAAGAAATATTAGACCATGGGAACTTATTGTAGTCACTAATAAGGAAGTGCTTTTTAAACTTGGTCAGTCTAGAGGTGAAGTTTCAAAACAATTAGCTGGTGCAGCCTTGGCTATAGTAATAGTTGCAGACCCTAGCCTTACAGATATTTGGATAGAAGATAGCTCTATACTTTCTACTATAATACAGTTGACATCTCAATCTTTAGATCTTGGCTCATGTTGGGTTCAAGTTCGGGAGAGGAAAGACAATAATGGAATAAGTGTTGAGAATACTGTTAAAGACATATTAAATATTCCTACTGATTTTAGGGTTGAATCTATGATTGCTATAGGATATCCAGATGAAGAAAAAGAGCCTTACAATGAAGATGACCTGCTTTTTGATAAAGTTCACTACAATACTTATTAATAGTATTAAAAAAAGGACCCTAGGGTCCTTTTATAATTTATTTTGCTTTATTAAATTTATCTGCTACATATTTCCAATCTACTGTATTCCACCATTTGTCTATATAATCTCCTCTTAAGTTTTTATACTTAAGATAATAAGCATGTTCCCAAACGTCTATACCTAATAATGGTTTCTTTCCTTCTGAAATAGGATTATCTTGGTTTGGAGTGGCTGTTACTTTTAATTTACCATTGTCTAATACTAACCATGCCCATCCACTACCAAATTGACCTAATGCTGCTTTTTTAAAGTCTTCTTTAAACTTGTCTAAACCGCCTAAATCTTCATCTATTTTCTTGGCTAATTCACCTTCTGGATTTCCTCCACCATCTGGAGACATAAATTTCCAGAACATAGCGTGATTATAGTGGCCACCTCCGTTATTTCTAACAGCTGTTCTTATTTCTTCAGGTAATTTGTCTAGATTTTTTAATAATTCTTCAACATCCATATCTGCAAATTTTTCTTGTCCCTCTAATGCTTTGTTTAAGTTGTTAACATATCCTTGGTGATGTTTGCTATAATGCGTTTCCATTGTCAGTTTGTCTATATTTGGCTCTAATGCGTCATAAGAATAATTTAATTCTGGTAGTGTAAATTTCATAATAATATCTCTCCCTTTTTTTTAATATCTATTTTTCTGAGATTCATTTGCTCTCTAATCTATATGTACCCACCATTCTAATTGATAAACATTATCAATTAAGTATAAAAAATAACAAAGATTTCTTTTTTAAATAAGAAAACTTTGTTATTTTACTTCTAAATTATTAAAATGTACTTTTCCATTCCTTTAATTCATAGGTTCTAGTTTTATGAATTGTTATAGGGTCATTATCTATTAATCTTTTAGCCTCTTCTATGTTTTCCACATTAAATATAACCAATCCACCACTATGGTCTGTAAATGGTCCCTTTGCAAAAATCTTTCCTTCTGCAATATACTTATTAAGATATGCTATATGGTCTTCTAATATTTCTGCATCCTTTATAGGATCTACCATTTTTAAAATAGCTGCATATAAAATTTTCATTTCAACCTCCCCAGTATTAATTATTTTGAATTAAATCCACTGTTTCTTTTAAGCTGCTTACTTTATATTCTAAGGAAATAACCGGATTGATATCGTACTTATCTAATAAACTTTTAATATATTGTATATCTTCCTTTGATGGCTCCAGATGCTGATCATATAAACCATCATTCCAGTGCAAGTGTATATATGCAATATGATCTTTTAATTCACTTATCCATTCTTCTAGTGGAACCTTACCTAATTTTGCATGGCCTATGTCTAAGTTTATTTTTATGTTTTCCATATTCACTGTTTCAATATAGTCTTTTAACATTGCTGGACTTTCTTCAAATATGTTTTCTATTAATATAGTACCCTTAAATTCTTCTACCTTTCCCATTATATACTTCCAAAATTCTCTGGATTGTCTATTATTTAAGTCTTTAAGAAATGGTTGATTTAAAAAAGGATTGATTTGGCTATGGAAAATCACATAGTCCATTTCCAATTCTATTGCACTATTTATTGTTCTAAGATATTTATAATAACTAACTCTCATTATATCTGCATCAGGACTAGCTGGTTTTAAATCTAAAAATGGTCCATGGAGAGATTTTGTATATGGAAAGTTTTTTAATAATGTTTTATATTTAAAAACAATTTTTTTTATTTCATCATCAGACAGATTACTTTCTGTAAAGTCTTGTATTTCTACTCCAATATTTAAGTCTAAATGTTCTTTTAAAAGAAAATCATTTACTGTTCTTACACAATTTATTATGTCTCTTTTCATTTTTACCTCTCTTTCTAGCTACGCAATAAATAAGATTGCTACTCCTACAACTGAAATTAATGTGCCTAATATCTCCTTTGGCTTTACCTTTTCCTTAAAAAGTATTATAGAAAATGGTATTATAAGCACAGGCATAATTGATGTAATGGTGGCAGAAATTCCTGCTGTAGTATTTTGCAAGGATATAAGTGCCAGAGATACCCCAACAAATGGGCCAAAGAAGGCTCCTATGGTTATTCCTGTCATTGCTTTTTTGTCTTTAAATGCAAGAGCAAGGTCTTTCCACTTTTTCTTATATAAAAACAAGATAAAAAAGCCTATGAAGCCTGTAATAATTCGTATTTGAGTAGCTGCAAATGGATTGTATGTGCCCATTCCTATTTTACTTAATATAAGTCCTACTGATTGGCCTAAAGCGCCTAAGAATGCGTATGTCAATCCTTTTACAGAATGGGTTAATTTTAGCTTTTTCCCCCCTGTGTCTTTGCTTAGTATTACTACAGCTATGCCTAGGGTTGTAATAGCCATTCCTAATAAGCCTTTTGGTGTAATTACCTCTCCCATAAATATAAACCCTAGTAAGGCTGTAATAGGAGGGCTAGTTGCCATAATTAACATGGCTACTCTAGTACCTACTTCTAAATAAGATTGAAATAAAAACAAATCACCTATGAAGAAACCTATTATGCCTGACAGTCCTAGCCATATCCAATTAAAGGAGCTAGAGTCTGTTGGTAGCAGTAGTCCCCTAGTTAAGTAAGTGAATAAACTTATAAAAATAAATCCTAAAATAAGTCTAATAAAGTTTACTGCTAATGATCCTACTTTTTTCCCTGCATACTCAAATGATATTCCTGTAAAAGTCCAACAAAATGCAGTAGCTAATGCAGCTATTTCTCCTATATGTGATTTTAACATTTCACTCCTCGCTCTCCTGTTTATTCAAATTTTTCATATGCTCTTAGAATTAATATTGTAGCTACTTCTCTAGAGGAGTTACCTAGTGGATCAATTTTACCATATCCATCTCCCTTTAAAATTTTATTCTTATACATAAATTGCATTCCTTCTAATGCCCATTGGTCTATACTAGCTTGATCAACAAATCTATCTACATTTTGGACATTAAAATCTAAGTCTGGATGTAATAGTTTTATAGCTCTATAAATCATAGTACATAATTCTTGACGGGTCACATACTCATCTGGCTTAAATTGGTCGTAGCCATTACCTGTTACTATGCCTAATTCAGCTGCTTTTAAAACTTCTGGATTCTCTGTATCGCTAAAGTAATTTTCCGAATAAGCTACTGTTTTACCGGTTACCCTAACATACATTTTCATTAATACTTCTGCAAATTCTTCTCTGGTTACATTTTTTGTCATATCATCTCTAATTGCGTTAGTAATTAAATCCAAGTCCTTTGCTCTATCTAGCTCCTCTTCTGCCCATTCACTGGCATTTTCATAGTAATCCATATTGCCTGCAGTTGTAAGGGTTGAGAAGCTTCCATAATTTCCATTAAACTTATATCTAATTCTAAAACTATAGTAGTTATTTTTAACATCAATTTTTTCACTGGATATTTTTTCTACTATAGGATCGAAAACAATATGAGATACATTTGCTCCATCCCAAGTCAAAGAATTACCACTTAGCTTTGCATTTGTTTCAGATTGCCATGGATTATTTCCTACTTTAAAGTCAACTTCATATAGCACATTACTTCCCAACTTAATAATAGAAGCTGGATTATTCCAATTTATTTTAAAATAGGAATCTCCTTGTCTGCTACCATCTTCATAGGTCTTTATTTCACTAGTTGGCTTCAAAGGACTATCTAAGTCTTCAGCAGCAAAAGCAAAGCTGGAAATAGATATTACTCCTATTAATAAAAATACTATTATTCGCTTAAACATTATTGACCTCCTATAATAACTATTGTGTTCTTCATATCTTATCAAATACACATTTGATACTATTATAATACATTATTTAAGAGGAAAACACAAAACAAAAAGACAAAGTGATCAAAGGTGTCCGACCCTTTTGATCACTTTGGTTTAAATATTCAGGTTATTGATGTATTTATCCCCATCATTTATCTTTATTACTGTTATGCTTCCATTGTCAGCTTTGAATTTAAAAAAGTAATCTGGCTTATCAAATACCCAGCAACAAGCTAACTTTATAATCCCATCGTGGGTAACCAATACTACATCCTCATTCTTTTCTACTAATTCATCTAGAAATGTTTTCAATCTATTATAAACCCCAATTATACTTTCTCCTTCAGGAATTTGATAGTTAAATACATCATCTGTCCACGCTTGTGATTCTTCTGGATGTTTTTCTGTATATTCTTTGAAGTTCATTCCTGTGAATATTCCAAAATTTAATTCTTGAATTCTACTTTCTTCTATACCTTCAAGTTCTAAATGCTTATGAGTTTCTACGGTTCTTCTTAGAGGACTATAGTAGACTTTTGAGAATTTATAATCTTTTAATTTTTCCCTGGTATTTTTTATTTGCTGGATACCATTTTTAGAAAGTCTTGTCTCTGCAGCACTAAATACTTTTTTTATATTATCTTCTGATTCCCCATGTCTTATCATAATTATATCCATTGTATCACCCCCATAAATAAGAGTAATGAAAAAGCTTCACATAATTCTATAGTGGCTCCATATACATCACCTGTAAATCCATCTATTTTTTTATAAGTAATTTTTGTTATTAATTCTCCTAATATTATTGACCCTAATAAAGGTATTAAGAATTTAATATTTAATATACTAATTATTGTAGTATAAAGTATAAAACTTCCTATCATATAATTCTTAGGTTTACTATTATGAAACAGTTCCCCTAGACCTCCTGGTCTAGAAGTTTTTTTATAGGTCATTTGAATTAAAGTTACAAGTCTACTATTTCCTAAAGATAATATTATTGCCAATCCTACATTATAGGATAAATTTGATATTATTATATACTTAAATAAAATTACTAAAATCAAGCTTATTACACCAAAAGCTCCTATCCGACTATCCTTCATTATTACTAGCATTTTTTCCTTGTCTCTAGCTGAATAAAAACCATCAGCAGTATCTGATAGTCCATCTAGGTGTAAGCCTCCAGTTAGAATTATTATCATTAAAACGGCTACAAAGGATGCTACATCCTTATTAAATGGAAGCAATATATAATAAGAAAGAGCTGTAATAGCTCCTAGTAAAATTCCTATAAAAGGAAAAAAGAAAGTAGATTTTCTAATATTTTCTTCCTTAAATTCAATTTCCTTGTTTATTGGAATTCTCGTTAAAAATTGTAATGAAAGTATTAATCCATTTATCATTTTATCTTCACCGGAATTCCACAACACACCAAATAAACCTGATCTGCCAATGCTGCAATTTTTTGGTTAACACGCCCTTGTATGTCTCTAAATACACGGGATATATGATGTTCAGGTACTATTGAGTCTCCAACTTCGTTAGTTATCAAAATTAAATTATAACCTCTCTTATTTATTTCATTTATGAGAGTTTCTAGTTCACCCATTATTGTATCTTCTACTTGTTTTTGAAGTTTATAATCAATATATTCTACATCCTTAGTTTGGTAAAAGAGAATATTAGAACTTAGAATGGTCACACAATCTAAAAAGTAATTTTCTTCTACACCTATAGCATTGGTTAAGTTACAATTTGCTTCAAATGTTCTCCATTCACTAGGTCTAGAGTTTTTGTGAAGATCTATTCTTTCTTGCATTTCTTTATCATTAATTTTAGATGTAGCTATATAAACTACATCTAAAAGGTCTTTGTATAAACTTTCTCCATAAGTGGATTTACCGCTTCTTGCACCACCAGTTACTAAGCTTATCATATTTTCTCCTTTAATCTTCCTCATCAATTTCTTCAACATCAAAGATATCTATTATATTCTCTTTATCGAATTTCCATTTTTTGTAAACTATTAATTCCTCACCAATTTTTTTGAATACATATGCCAAAACAGCTGCATCATCTAAAAATCCGCCGGGTAAGAAATCCGGCACTAAATCTATTGGGCTTACTAAATAAATCAAACCACCTATAATCAATATAATGGAGCCTTTTGTAATGTCCTTGTATTCTCCCTTAAGCCAATCTTTTGATAAATCTAAAGACAACTTAATATCTGACCACAATTTTTTTAAAGTGGTGTTCTCTTCAGCTATATGCTTAGCATTTAATATTAGCTTTTGTAGTTTTTCATTATCATGATAAATAGCATTTGATTTAGAGTTTAGGTTTTTAAATATATTTTCAAAGTCAATCTTCATAATCTTCACCATCTCTTTTTTTATTTTAATCATTATATATTTACCATTATTCTGGAATTTTAATCTTTTATCTAAAAGCTCATATTATTTTTAATATATTCTTCTAATTTCTTGTCATTTACTGCAGTTATTTTTTTGTTTATATAATCATAACCATTTGGTCTATGAGGAATTATACAATTTGAACAATCTTTTACACCATAATTCATTATATATTTGCCTCCACAATCTTCTAGTAGGTATAGTGGACAGTAGCAAAACATACAATTAAATTCTTCCACATTATCTATCTTGTGGCAAGGTAAGTATTGGCAATCTTTGTTTGTATAAAATCTATATGAATTTTCCATTCTTTTCCTCCAATCTTTTATGTTCATTTCTAATGATTTCTTCTATTATTTTTAAATCACATATACCTTTTTCTGCATCTCTACCAATTATTATAGGTACTACTCCTAACTCCTTACAGGCTTGTATTTTTTCTTCAGTACCACCTGGTTTCCCACTATCTTTCATTATACAATAATCTGCTTTGTATTCACTAAGCATTGTCTTATTGAATTCCAATGAAAATGGCCCTAGTATTGCTACAATATCTCTCATATGGATGTTGTTCATTTTGCAAATCTCTAAGCTCTCCATAGCTGGTAGAATTCTATATACAAATTTGTTTGTTCCTCTTATCTTTTCAAAGTCTCCAATGTTTTTAGAGCCTGTGGTAAATAAAACTGTTCCATTGATTTTTGATAAAAATTCATAAGCTTCTTCATAATTTTTTAGATAAATTGCATTATAAGTTTTTTTGCTTATATTCCTTATATATCTAATATATGATATATTTAATTCTTTAGCAACTTTTTTTCCATTGTCAGAAACTATTTTAGCATAGGGATGGGTTAAATCAACTATCATAGTTATTTTATTTTCTTTCCCAAAGTTAACCATTTCATCATAGGTCATTCTACCCACTACTAAATTATTAATAGGAAAGAATTCTCGACCACCTTCTGTAGCAATTGTTACAAGAAAATTATCTAAGTCCTGTATACTTTCCACAATTATTCGTCCTTCACTTGTTCCTCCTATTATCCAAATCATTTTATATTATATCCTCTCGGTGTTATAATCTTTCCATGTTTTATATAGGTATTAGTATTCCCTACTATTAAAACAGTTAACATATCTATATTAACATATTCTATATTCTCAAGTGTTGTAACTGTAATTGACCTATTCTCTCTTCCTGAGTTTTTGACTATGCCTACAGGAGTATTAGACTTCCTATACTGTGCAATAATTTCTATAGCTTTTGATAAATGCTCTGCTCTTCCTTTTGACTTTGGGTTATAAATAGAAATAACAAAATCAGCATCAGCGGCTCTATGTAATCTTTTTTCTATTACTTCCCAAGGTGTTAATAAGTCACTAAGACTGATACTAGCGTAGTCATGCATTATAGGTGATCCTAATTCTGCAGCTGCTGAAAAGGCTGCGGTTACTCCTGGAATTATTTCTACTTCTATGTCTTCTGCCAGTTCTAAGATTGGACCTGCCATTCCATATAATCCTGCATCTCCAGTACTAATTATAGCAGTATTCTTACCTGCTTTTACCATTTCTATGGCTTGTTTACATCTAAGTATTTCTCCCTTCATTCCTGTGGAAAATAATTCCTTTCCTTCTACTAGTTCACCTAAATAGTCTATATAGGGTGTATATCCTACTATTACATCACAGGCTTTAATTGTTTCTACTGCTTTAAAAGTCATATGTTCTGGCCCACCTGGACCTATTCCTATTACATATAATTTAGCCATTATAATTCTCCTTTGAGATTGAAATTGTTATTCCATTATGCTTTGATTTTCTAATGATTAGTTCTCCACCTAAAAGATAGGCCGCCGGTTCAGACACAGAATATACTCCTATAGTATCCTTTACAAATTGAGATTTTTGGAACATTTCTTCAACTTCTCTAATTTCTTCTACAGTGAATATTTTTAAGGAACAATTATAGAATTCTGAAGCTTCTATAATTCCTCTTTCGTGTTTTTTTACTTCAACAGTACCTATGCTTTTAATACTATTAGAGGATAGCTTTGCCCCTTTAAGTGATGATTCAATAGCTTCTCTTATCTTATTAACTTCTATACCTTTTTTACAACCTATGCCTATATTTAAATTCTTTGGTCTTAGGATAGTGTGTGGAATATTTATATCCTTTATAATAGTTGAACTTATTATTATTAGTCCCTCTATATCTTTATGTACTATCTCTAATTCTTTTAATACTATTAAGTTATTATAATTTATTATATTCTTATCTTCAGAATAAAATCCTATTTTTTTACCATTTACCATCATTGATGTTAAAGCTGTTATAGAATCTAAATCCTCTATGTAATAATTATTCTTTTGAGCAAATAGGTCAATAGATTCTATGCCTCTGCTGTCAGATGCTGTAGTTATAATTGGCAGGGCATCCATTCTCTCACTAATATAATGGGTTAATTCATTGGCCCCTCCTATATGTCCTGATAGCAAAGATATAACATATTTAGAAAAATCATCTATAACAATAACTGCTGGATCTTTAGTTTTATGATTTATCAATGGATTTATCATTCTTATAGCTATTCCTGTTGCACTAATAAATACTAAACCATCATAATTATTCCAAGCATAGGGGACAATTGATTTTATTCCTCCTTTTATTTCCGAATTATGATAATGATTAAATGTATAATCTTCATTCACTAATTGGACTAGCTTTTTGCCAATTATATTGCCCATATCTGTAAAAGAAAAACAAGCTATTTTCATTGGCTTGCCTTCCTAAATTTATGAGTAAATGTTGGATCATAAAGTTTTGATCTTTCATAGTCACCTTCTATAAAGTTTCCAACTAATATCTGAGCCATTTTATTTATATTTTTATCTTTTACTTTTTTGCTTATATCTCCTAATGTTCCAAGTATAATCTCTTCATCTATCCATGAAGCTTTATATACAACAGCTACAGGGATATTATAACTACCATAACCTTTAACTAATTGTTCTACAACTCTATCGATTTCTTGCACAGATAGAAAAATTGCCATTGAAGCCTTGTGACTTGCTAGACTTTCCAAATCCTCACCCTCTGGTACTGGAGTTCTTCCTTCTATTCTTGTAAGTATTACTGTTTGACTTACTGATGGTAGTGTAAATTCTTTTTTAATAGATGCACATGCAGCAGTAAATGAACTTACCCCAGGTATTACTTCATAGGAAATATTTTTACTATCCAATATATCCATCTGCTCTCTAATGGCACCATAAATAGTTGGATCTCCTGTGTGAAGCCTAACTACTTTTAAACCCTTAACAAGAGATTTTTCCATTAATTGGACTACCTCTTCTAATGTCATTGATGCACTATTATGAAAATCTGTTCCTTTTTTACAAAAGTCTAAATGTGCTTTAGATACTAAGCTACCAGCATAAATGACTACATCTGCATTCTCTAACAAATTTCTGCCTTTTATAGTTATTAAATCCACATTTCCTGGACCTGCTCCTACAAAACTAATCATTATTCTTCACTCCTTTAATTATAAATATAGGATTTTCACCTTTCATAAGGCCTATTTTATCCATATATGAAGTTTGTACTAGCTGAGTTTCAATATTAATATAATTGTGAATTTTAAGTAATTCTATAAACTTAGTAGCATTATTTATGAGTATAAAGTTACCACATAATATTCCTCTATTATCTAAGTGAATATCCAAATATTGAAGTATTTCATCAACCTTGCCTCCACTTCCACCTAGAAAACATTTATTAAATTTTTTATCTGGCAATTTATCCGGAGCATGTCCATTAATAATATCTATATTTAAATTAAATTTTTCCATATTTCTTTCTATGAGTTCTAATGCCTCTTCTTCTCTTTCAATAGCCCAAACCTTTGCTCCCTGCAATGTAGCTTCTATGGAAATTGAACCTGTTCCTGCTCCTATGTCAAGTAATCTGTCGCCCTTCTCTATAGCTAAATATCCCATGGTTAAGATTCTAATGTTGAACTTAGTCATAGGTATATTTCCTCTTATAAAATCTTCATCTTTAATCCATTTCATTTTCAATTACCACCACTCCAAGTGAAGAATAATCTTCTATTGCTTCACCTATATTTGATTCTATTATTTTTTCATTGTCATAAGAAAGATCAAAACCTACAAACATTTTCCCTTTAATATTCAACTTTTGTAATTCATCTGAAATAAATTGTGGATTATTAACTTTGTCTATTAATACTATAGATAATCTATTTTCTTTTACAGATTGCAATCCTTTATTTCTTCCGTGAAGTGATATAAAGTTTGCTTCTTGCCAAGGTTGATTTAGTTTTGCCATAAGATATTGGAATGATGATAAACCTGGAAGAACTTTAGTTACCTTGATTTTTTCTCTCTTTATAAAATCAACTATTCCAAAAAAATTTGGATCTCCCGAGGCTAAAAGAAGTGTATTTTCCCTGAGTTTTATGTAATCTAATATTTCATCTACTTTCTTAACTTCTATTATGTCATCTCTTATAGGGCTTAATGATTTAGCAACTCTAGGAAATGCTAAAATATATTCTGCTTCTTTAATAGCCTCTAATACTTCCAAAGTTAAATACTTTGGATTTCCTGGTCCTATACCTGCAATAGTTAACAAAAGTCTACACCTCTTTTCATAGAATAAATAATTACTTTTACTTTATAGTCTTCATCTTTAAGGTATTTCTTAATCCTGATTTCTGCACCCTTCTCCATATGCTTTACTATGTCACCATAGCCAGCTTCAATACAAATGTTTAACGCCTCTTCAGCAGTTATACATTTATTAATCTTTTCCAGTAATTCACTGGGAGCATTCATTAATGCTAAATAGTAAACAAAGGCTTCCATTCTTCCATCACAGACCTTACTATGGGTATTAAATACTCCTATGGATAGTTTAGAAAACTTACCTATATGTCCAATTAAAGTTACTGACTTAAATCCTTTGTTATAAATGTATAAGAGACTATCACCTATAAAGTTGCTGATCTTAGTTCTAGGTTTGTCTATACCTAAGGTTGCAGAAACTTTCTCCCCATAATTTCCTGGAACAAGTACTATATGTTCATTGCCATATTGATCTAATAGCATATCTACTTCCATATATATGGTTTTTAGTATCGCGTCTTCACTCATAGGATATACAATACCTTTTGTTCCTATAATAGATATCCCACCTTCTATTCCAATATATGAATTAAATGTTTTTTTACCTATTGATACTCCTTCAGGGGCATAAATCATAACATTGTAACCTTCAGAGCTTACCTCTCCTAATTCTTTTTTAATAGTTTCACATGGGACAGGATTAATAGCAGCTTGTCCAACTTCTCCAAATAATCCATTTCGAGTTATCCTACCAATGCCTATTCCACCATCTATAATTACTTGCCCATCCATTCTTTTGCTAACCTTAGAATATATTTCAATTCCATCTGTATTATCTGGATCATCACCTGAATCTTTTATAATAGAACAAAGTGCATAATCTCTTCCAATTACTGGATTATGTACCTCTAGTTTAAGTTTGATATTTGCAGGAGTATCTATTTCTACGTATTTTATAACTTTATCTGTTTCTAGCATAATAGCTGCAGCTTTTGAAGCGGCTGTAGCACAAGATCCTGTTGTATATCCACATCTTAAATTTTTGCCTTCTTTTATTACAAATAAATCTAAGGTCATCTTCCCACAACCATATATAATAAAGCATTTATAATAGATGCCGCTACATTACTTCCACCTTTGTTCCCTTCAGTTGATATTGATGATAGGTCAAATTCTCTTAGAAGTTCTTTTGATTCTGATGCTCCTACAAATCCTACAGGCACTCCAACAATAAACTTTGGATTTAGTCTGCCCGCTTTAACATGTTCTAAGATTCTAAATAAGGCTGTAGGAGCATTGCCTATTACAAAGCAATCTATTCCATTTGCTACTGCCATATCTACAGCACAAGCAGATCTAGTGGTCTCTAATTCCTTGGACATTTGAAAAACTTTTTCATCATCTATAAAACATTTAAGTTCGCAATTTGCTTTAATTAGTGCAGGTTTATTAATTCCCATATAAGACATTTTAGTATCAGTAAATATTGTAGTTCCTTTTGATATTTCAAATTTTGCCGATTCAATAAAATTTCCTTTAAAACAAATGATTTTTCTATAATCAAAATCACCTGTGGTATGAATCATTCTCTTAGCTATTATCATTTCTTCTTCAGAAAAATTTGTATCTCCCATAACCTTATCTATAATATCCATACTTTTATTTTCTATTGCCATTGGGTTTTTAATATACATTAATTCACATCCTTTTCAATTTTGCTAAGAAGATAATCTAAGGCTTCTTTATTTCCTAAAAAGTTTATATGCTGATAAATACCTAGTGCATTTTTATAAGAATATCCACACTTCCATTTTCTTTTACTCTTAGGTTTGGTAATTTGGAGAATTTGTCTTTCATCTGAATTAATAATAGAACGATGAAACTCCTGTCCTGTTAACCTGACTCCAGCTTTACCTAAAATGCAATCTTCTTCCAAGCTTATATTTACATATCCAAATCTTTGAAGCCTGTCTGTCATGGTGGATTTTCCAGAGAATATACCGCACATAGGATAATCTTCTATAGTGTCTACTAAGTACATTAATCCTCCACCTTCAGCATACAAATATCCACCTGCTTCTACATAATCTCTAATTGACATAATCATTTGCTTATTTTTGGATAACTGGTCTAAAAATAATTCTGGATACCCTCCACCTATGTATATCAAATCCGTTTCAGGTAAATAATTGTCATTTAAAGGAGAAAAGTATTCTATATTACATTGTTCTTCTAATAGTTTAATATTCTCCTCATAATAAAAATTAAATGCATTATCATAAGCAATTGCAACTTTAATATTTCTTTTTTTACTATAGCTTTGTTTATTAACTATAATGTCTTTTGAAATTTCTATTATTCTATTAATATCAATAGTGTCTTCAACCATATTCCCTGCTTTAATAATTAACTTATCTAATTCCAAGTTTTCATCTGCTTGTAATAATCCTAAATTACGACTTTCAATATTTAGGCTTTCATCAAGAGGTAAAAATCCTAATACTTCTATATTGATATGATTTTCTACTTGTTCTTTTAACAACTTATACATAAACTCACTTGTTTTATTAAAGATTATTCCTTTAATTCTATTTTGTGAGAAATCTACCATTCCTTTTATCTTTGGAATAGCTGAAAACATTTCTCCCTTAGGTGAATAAATTAGTATAGATGGAATGTCCAATTCTTTTGAAATATCATAAGAAGAATTTTCATATGTATTATATATTCCATCAAAATAACCCATAGCTCCTTCTATAACTCCAAAATCCCCATTATTCATCCCCAAGGATTCTTCCAGCCCCTCTTTTCCCATTAAGTGCATATCTAAATTACTTGCCACTTTTCCAGAAGCTATACCAATATATTTTCTGTCTATAAAGTCTGGCCCTGTTTTAAAAGCTGATACATTAAATCCACGGTTTTTAATCTCTTTTATAATACCTAAGGTTACAACTGTTTTTCCTGTATTACTTGATGGCGCTGTAATCATTATAGTCTTCATTACAATATAGCCTCTAAATGGTGGAAAAATATATCTTGAATCTGCTTTATTTGTCCCAGCCCACTAATTTTCGTATGAACTTCTATATTATTGGCCTCTAATATTCTTTTCCATGAATCCTTCTCATCTGAAGCCATATCATTTATAGCATGATCTCCAGCCACCAACATAAAAGGTTTTAAGATTACCTCATTTATATTTTTCTTTTTTAATTCTACTAATATATCCTCTATAGTTTTTTCTCCTTCTACAGTTGCAACAAATGCACTATCATAGCCATCTTTTCTTATAGCACTTTCTAATTTTTCGTAACTTGCATCTGTACTGTGATCTGATCCATGACCCATAAATACTGTAGAAATTGACTTTGAAATATTTAAGGATTTGACTACATTTTCATAGTCTTCTTCGGAAGATAAAAGTGGCTTAGCAATTGTAATATTTATTTCTCCATTGCCTTTGGCAAAATCCTTGGCTTCTTTTAATATCTTTTCATATTCAATACCTTCAATGATTAATAAAGGCTGTATATAAATCTGTGTTATTCCTGCTTCTTTCATTTTTTCTAATGCCTCTGTAGGATTGTAGTTATGTACATTATCTCTTTTCATAATACGAGATATGACTACTCTTGAAGTAAAAGCTCTAAGTACAAGGTAATCCGAAAACTGTTCCCTGGCTCTATTTTCTATGCTTTCAATACATAGCTTTCTAGTTTGTTCAAAGGTTGTACCAAAACTTACTATTATTATCCCTTTTTTCATAATATCCTCTTTTCATAATTTATTTATTAAAATCTTCCTCATTTTTATATAATGGCAAGCCAAACTTTTCATGAATTTTTACTAACCAAGGCTTATCTAATAGTGCCTTTTCAATTAACTGTGATTGAGTAAATACTTCTTCCGGTGTTCCTTCGCCAACTATCCTGCCTTCAGATAATACATAAATATAATCGCAGATTTCATATATGAAATCCATATTGTGGCTAGATACTATAAGTTTCTTTTCAATTTTTAATCCATTTATTATTTTTATCATTTCTTTTGTCATATTTGGATCTAATCCTGAAGTAGGTTCATCTAACAATAGTACTTCTGAGTTTAAAACCAAGGATCCTGCTATAGCCACTCTTTTCTTTTGGCCATAGCTTAAAAAATGAGTCGGTTTATCTACTAAATCAAGGGCATTTACAAGCTTTAAAGCATTTTCTACTTTTTCTTTTATGGCTTCTTCTGAATAATCTAAATTTCTAAGTACAAATGCTACGTCATCATATACTTTAGAATAAAATAGTTGTTTTTCCGGATCTTGAAATACCATTGTTACTTTCTTTCTATATTTTCTTAAGGATTTTTTATCATATTCTATTTTATTACCTTTAAATAAAACCCTTCCATTTGTAGGATGCAAAATTCCAATTATATTTAAAAATAAAGTGGATTTTCCTGATCCATTAGCTCCTATAACACCTATAGCCCTACCTTTATTTAAATCAAAGTTAATATCTACTAAGGCCTTTGTTCCATCTTCATAATTGTAATGTAATGAATTTATTTTTATCATTTAATCACCTATTTTAAAGTCCCCATCATATAGTTTGCATTCTAAGGTTATTACCATATCTTTATATCGTAACATTAGCCTCAGAAACAAAGTCCTAAGCAAAAGAGAAGTAGATTTTAAGCTTTTCTTAAAACTGGAATATCCAAACTTTATTTCTTGGCCTCTGCGAATTTCTCCTACTTCTTCTAAAAATATAAATATAGATCTATATATAAGTACTATTAATTCTATTAATATATTGGGTAACCGAATTTTCTTAAAAACTTTTATTAAATTGTTTAGTGGTGTAGTAAAACCTAAGAAAAATGTAGCTGATATGGAAGCTAGGACTCTTGTTGTCAGTAATATTGATACATTGAAGGAACTTTCAGTTATACCCATATAAGTCTGAAATAGTTTAAGACTCCAAATATAAATATCTACTTTTGAAAAGCTAATCAATACGGTTAATATGCTAAGGAGTAAAAAAGACATTGGGAGCATGAATATCTTTAAGTAATTTTTAAATGAAATACCTGCAACAATAGTAGTTAGAAAACTCATAACAAAGAATATTGCAATATTTATATAATTATTATTTGCAATAGTAGTTAGTCCTAGGCTAAAAGCTACTATTGCAAATTTTATATATGGGTTACTATTTGCTAATTTATTTGTATATGCATACCTATCTATTAGAAGCAATTTTACGTCTCTCTCTCCACATGCCAAAGATATATCCAAATACTCCTGCACCTATGGCTACTTGAAGGGAAAATAAAAGACTTTCTATTTCTCCACTTGGTGGTTCCCAGAATGGTTCTACCCAAGGTTCATAATCAGGATTAATTTCTCCTATTACATCTTCTGCCTGCCCATCTGCTCCTTCAAATTCAGAGTCGCCCATAAATATTAATGGAACTAACACAATAACTACTACTAATAGTAATAAAACTAAATTAATCTTAGATGTTTTCAATAGTAATCACTCCTTCTCTATTATATTCTACCAACAAGTTGTAAATTATTGCTGTAAGCAGACCTTCTACTATTGCCAAAGGAATTTGAGTTACGGCAAATACTGTTAAAAATTTTGCAAGTGAGCCTAATAGCCCTGAAACCGGGTCATGAAATACCAAAGACAATTGAACTGCTGTAACAACATAAGTGGTTAGATTTCCAACTGCAGCAGCTAAAAACACTATAAAAGCTTTGTTGATTTTAGTTGTCTTTAGCCCAATATAAATACCATAACTTACTATAGGACCTACTATAGCCATTGAAAATACATTGGCTCCTAAGGTGGTTAGACCTCCATGTGCAAGCAATATGGCTTGAAAAAGTAATACTATAGTTCCTACTACAGTCATAATAGTTGGCCCAAATAAAATAGCTCCAAGACCTACTCCCGTAGGATGAGAACAACTTCCTGTAACTGAGGGTATTTTTAAAGCTGATAATACAAATACAAATCCACCTACTAATCCTAATAATACTTTAGCATTAATATCTCCTTTATAAACTTTATTCATTTTATTAATGCCTAAAATTAAAAATGGAAGTGATATTAAGCCCCATAATATAGCCCACTTAGCTGGAAGAAATCCCTCCATAATATGCATTCCATGGCTAATACTTGGTGTAGAAAGTAATAATAATAAAACTCCTAACATTAAACCTTGTTTTTTTCTCATAACCATTCTCCTATTATTTTATTTTTTTAAATATATTAATTAATTTTAAATTATTTTCTCTATTTTTGATGGCTATTCTTATATGGTTATTGCCTAGTTCTTTAAAGCTAGAACATTTTCTAATTACTATTCCATGCTTTAAGAAATGATTAAATAGGTAATCTTCATCCCACTTTTCCAGCTTAATTAATATATAATTTGTATGAGTTTCGTATACTTTAATGTTATTTAACTTTCTTAATCTATCCATTAAAAAGTCACGTTGCACTTCTATGTAGTCTTTGCTTTCATTTATATAATCTTTATCCTTAAAAATAAATTGACCAGCAATATCTGCTAAAGCATTTATACTCCAAGGTAATTCTATTTTAGATATTTCTTCTACCTTTAAACTAGATGCACAGCCATAGCCCAGCCTAATGCCAGGTAATGCAAAAAACTTTGTGGCAGCTCTTATTATCCCTAAAGACTTATAGTCATTTCTTTTAAATATTTCTATAGAATCATAGTCCGGAGGTGCAAATTCGTAAAATGCTTCATCTAGTAATAAATAGGCATTTTTATTTTTTACTAGATTATATATTTGAAGCAAAACATGTTTTTCTATTCTAAGTCCTGTTGGATTATTTGGATTCCCTAGTATTAATAAATCCTCTTCTTGTAAAATTGTATTTAGCTTATGTAGATCTATTGAGAAATCATCATTATACTTTAGCTTCACTACTTCTTTTCCATGAGCTATAGCTCTTTTCTCATACTCGGAAAATGCAGGAGTCATGACAATAACTCTATTGGCTAGAATAATAAAGTTATTTATAATTTCTACTGCTCCATTACCTACTAATACATTTTTACTATTACACTGTAGGTATTTAGATATGGATATTTTAAGTTTTCTATACTGAATATCTGGATATGATTCTAATGATTTAAAACTATTTATTAAAATTTCATCTAACCCCTTAGGAGGTCCTAATGGATTAATATTGCTAGAAAAATCTATTAGTTCTCCATCATAATGGTGCTCGTAAGTTAGTAAATCTCCACCATGGTCCATGTTCTTTGCCTCCTTAAATAATTTTATATGGGATAAAATACGGGCATGAATTTACTTCATCCTCATATACATGTGCTTCTATTCTAAATATCTCTTGAAGCAACTGAGGATTCATTATATGTCTAGGTTGTCCATATTTAAATATTTGTCCTTCATTTAATACATAAATTTTATCCGAATATCTAGCAGCTTGGTTTAAATCATGTAATACCATGACTACAGTAATTCCAAGAGATTCATTTAACTCTTTTACAAGCTCCAATACTTCTAATTGATAAGATATATCTAAAAATGTAGTTGGTTCATCTAGAATTAAGATCTCTGGTTTTTGCGCTAAAGCCATGGCAATCCATGCTCTTTGACGTTCACCACCTGAAAGTGTTACTACATTTTGACTTTTAATTTTTTTTAATCCTGTTTTTTCAATAGCCCAGTCTATAGCTAGATAATCATGTTTCTGTAACCTTTGTCCGAAATTTAAATGTGGATATCTTCCATAAGATACAAGTGTTTCTACACTTATATCCCCAGAAATATTTTTAACTTGAGGAAGAATAGCTATTCTTCTTGAGATAACCTTTGTAGGAATTTTATTTATATTCATACCATCTAGTAATATTTCTCCTGATTTTGCTTTTAAACATCTGGACATTGCTTTTATTAGGGTAGATTTCCCGGATCCATTTGGTCCAATAATAGTCACTATCTCACCATCATATATTTGTATGTTTGCATTTTTAACTACCACTTTATCTCCATAGGCTATCTGTAAATTTTTAACTCCAATTCCCATATATTAAATCTCCTTTCTTCTTAACAGGTATAAAAAAAATGGGGCTCCTAAAACTGACATAATTATTCCCACTGGTATTTCCATAGGTGCAAATATTATTCTAGATAATGTATCGCAAATCATGACAATAGATGCTCCAAAAAAAATAGTGCCTGGGAAAAGATATTTATAATCAGATCCGATAAATAACCTAGCCATATGGGGAACAATTAAACCTACAAATCCTAATAGTCCAACAACAGCAACTGCAGATCCTGCTAGTAGAGATGATATTATTATAAATAGTAATCTAGTTCTTTCAACATTAATTCCAAGTCCTGTAGCAATTTCATCGCCTAGCATTAATATATTTAATTTGGTAGGTAAAAAGGCTATTAAAATAATACCTATTATTGCATAGGGTAGGATCATCCTTACATCTTTCCATACTATGGCAGATAAACCACCTACCATAAAACTTATTACCCCTGATACTCTTTCAGGGAAGAATGTCATAAGTGAGTTACTTCCTGCACTGAAAAGAGAAGATACTGCTACTCCTGCTAAAACTAATCTTGTGGGCAATACTCCCTCTTTCCAAGCTAATGTATAAATAAATAATGTGGCTAGTAAGGCTCCTAAAAATGCTCCAATTGGAACTAAGTAATAATACTTGGGGAAAATTATAAGTATTATTAGTGCAAAGAAGCCACCTCCTGAAGATACTCCTATAATATTTGGCCCTGCTAGTGGATTTCTCATAATGCCTTGCAATATAACTCCAGATAGGGACAAACAAATACCTACTAATGCTGCAACTATTGTTCTAGGTAATCTTACATTCCAAATTATTTGATAATTCACAGTGTCTTTTTCATAAAGTATGGACCTTATAATACCTAATGGACTTATTTTTACTGCTCCATTTCCCATGCTAATAAAAAAGCTTGCCATGAAAAGCAATATAAAAATACAAAGAATAATTGTCGGTTTAAGTTTTATTTTTATATTTTCTTCCATAGCATCTCCTTTTATTTGAATTGATCTGGATATAATATTTTTGCTACATTCTCATAAGCTTCTGCATAACGATCATTTGCTTTATATGTGTATAAATCTTTTGCTAAAGCTATATATCTATTGTTTTTAACAGCTTGAAGTGATGACCAAGCAGGGTTTGATTCAGCATCCATTTCTAATCTTTCTTGAATAGCTTCTAAATCTGACCCCATTGATTGTACGAATATAAAATCTGGGTCTTCTTCTAGAATTTTTTCCATACTAAAGTTTTTATCACTTAGCATGTCATTGGATGAATCTGCTATGTTTATTGCATTTAGGTCGAAAAATATTTCCCCTACTGTGGTATCAGAAGTCCTTGCAGATATTGATTTTTTTGTGGCAAATATTATTAGAACTTTGGGATTATCTACTTTCGGAGCTTTATGTATAATAGCCTGGGTTTCTTCTTTAACCCTTCCTGCTTCTTGTTGGAATAGTTCTTTTTTATTATTTACAGCCGCAAATACTTTTGCAATTTTAAAATAGTCTTCTTTAAATTTATAATCCATTACTAGCACTTCTATATTATTTGATTCAAGTGCTGGTATTAATTCCATTTGAGATTTTGTGTTAGCAGACAAAATCACTAATTCTGGCTCTAGTGCTATTATCTCTTCTAAACTAAAACTTCCTTGTTTCCCTACTGTAGGTATATTCTCAGTTCCAGGCAAATTATATTCTTCTGAAGCCTCTACCATACCTATTAATTCTCCACCTTGCTTCATCCAAATATCTATAAAAGAAGCAAATAAAACTATTGTTTTTTTAGGTTCTTTTTTAATATGTACTTCTTCTCCTCTTCCGTCTATAAAGTTTACTGTGTCTTCATAAATCTTTATTCCATATTCATCTGTTTCACTATTAATAAAGTCTTCCGCAGCTTTTTCTACATTTGCTGTAGGTATTCCTTCCTTACCTTCTACATTAGGTGCGCATCCTACTAATGATGATATTGATAATGATAATACTAATATAATTAATAGTATTTTTGAATTTTTCATTAATCTTCCTCCTCTTGTTTTCTTCCTAAAATTAAGGATATATAGTCTCGGTCTTTTAATATTATTTCTTTATCTTTTAATATCTGTTGGTTTTCCATACTTGCTCTTTTTATATATGTATATTCAATATTATTCTCCTCTAATGTTTTTATTAGATTATCTTTATTTTTAAAGGTTTTTAATATGGCAATTGAATTAATATTTAATAATAAATCTTCATTAAGCTCATCACATAATAAAAAATTATCTCCCTTCACTGTTATGGGAACTTTAGAAGCACTTGCTGCGGCTACAAAAGATGGAATCCCAGGAATAATGTGTATTTCAATATCTTTTCCTTCTAATTCATCCATAACATATATAAAAGTGCTATATATCATAGGGTCACCAATGGTTAAGAAAGTTCCTATTTCTCCGGAAGGTATTTTTCTGAATATAATCTCAGCAGCTTCAATATAATCTTCTTTTGTTACCTTTCCCATGGGGAAATCGATAAGTACTACTTTTTTATCTCCTATATACTCTTTAGCAGTATCAAGAGCCAAATTTGTTCCCTTATTATTAGGTGCAAATATTACACTAGCAGCTTTAATAATTCTTGTAGCTTTAATTGTTAATAATTCTGGATCCCCAGGCCCTGTCCCTATTCCATATAATGTTTTCATAGTCTCTCCTTTCGATTTTAAAATTAAAAAAATCCCCAACCAAAGGTTGGGGATTTACTTTTGCATATGACAATTAAAAATCACAAAAATAATAAGCCTCTCCTTCCCTCCGAAGGTTGATCATTCTAACTATTAGGCAGGTCTCCTGACTTATGAATCATCCTACTCTCAACACCTTCCCAGATTTCTCCAGTGGTATAAGTTGATTTCGTCCTCACTTACAGTAGCGGGGGCTGTATTGGATTTTAACCAATTTCCCTATTATTCTTTATAGAACCTAAAGTTTCTATTTAATTTTCATTTTTAATACTAACACAAATAATGCACATATTCAACCTATTAATTTTACTATTAATAAATATAATGTTATAAGTAAAATTTCACTTCTATACATAATTTCAATTGTTGAGTATACATGGTTATTATTTAGCTGAAAACCTTTATCACCAATTGTAGGTTTATCTACTAATTTTCCATGATATATACTGCTTCCACCTAATTGAATTTCTAAAAGTCCAGCTATTGAAGCTTCTGGATATACAGCATTAGGACTTTTGTGATTTTTTCTATCTCTTATCATAATTTTAAATCCATTTCTCACATTAAATCTAAATACAGAAGATAGATTCATTAATACACCTGTTATTCTAGCTGGTATATAGTTAAAAACATCGTCAACCTTTGCTGGAAAATATCCTAAGTCTATATACTTTTCATTCATATATCCTAGCATAGAATCCATGGTATTCACAAATTTGTACATAAGTCCTCCAGGGGCTCCCAAAATTATTATAAACAATAAAGGTGCTATAACTCCATCTGAAGTATTTTCAGCCACAGTTTCTATGGTAGCTTTTATAATTTCAACTTCTGAAAGTTTGCTAGTATCTCGGCCTACTATGTAAGATAATCGCTTTCTGCCTAATTCTAAGCTTTCTTTAAGGGTCTCCATAACTTTACTTGCTTCAAAATGAAGACATCTGGCTGCTATGCAAGTATATATTAAATAAATATTTACAATATGATATAAAGGTTGAATATGCTTAATAGAACTGAGTAATAAATAAGGAATAAAAAAACCTAGAGAAATATTTATTAAAACAATAAATAGTCCCATTAATTTTAAATTATTACTTTTACTTATTTTTCTAAAAAACTCATCTTCAAAAGCAATAATCTTACCCATTAATTTTATTGGGTGAGGAAAGCTATAAGGATCTCCTATAATAAAATCTAGTATAGAAGCAATTAATATGCTCATATATTTTTACCTAATAAAGAATATACTCTTTTTATATCTAAATGTTCCCTAAGTACTTTTGCCAATTTATTTAATTCTATATCTATTTGTTCTTTTGTTTGCGGTTCTTGGTTACATTGCTTCTTATAGTCTATTAAAGTATCCTCATCCTCCAATTCTAAATGTGTAAAAGGTATTGTACCTATAACTGGAATATTTAGTATTTCTTCAATCATTTTTATTCCCGGTTCTAAAAGTGTTTTATCGCCTCTAAATTTATTAATTATAAGACCTTTAATTCTTTTTCTTTCATGTTCTTCAAGTAACATTACAGTCCCATAAAGAGAAGCAAAAACTCCACCTCTATCTATATCCGCCACTAATAATACTGGGGCATCTGCAATTTCCGCCATTCCCATATTTACTATATCATTTTGTTTTAAGTTTATTTCTGCTGGACTTCCTGCTCCTTCAATTACTACTATTTCATTTTCAATCGCTACTCTTCTAAATACTTCTACTATCATAGGTTTTAAAGCTGTTTTGTATTTAAAATAATCTACAGCTTCCATATGCATAAAATCTTCTCCATTTAAAACTACCATAGAGCCCATATCGGTTTTAGGTAATAAGAGTATAGGATTCATATCGGGGTGTGGTTCCAAGCCTGCAGCCATTGCTTGTAAAGCCTGAGCTGTACTTATTTTATAACCTTCTTTAGTAATATAGTATTTTGAGCTCATATTTTGAGATTTAAATGGAAATACCTTATATCCATCTTCTTTAAAAATTTTACAAAGCCCTGTACAAATAAGACTTTTTCCAGCAGATGAAGTAGTACCTTGAATCATTATATTAGCCATGCTATTCTCCTTTCGTTTTTAATGCTAAAATTATAATACACTAAATTTGATAATTTGACAAAATTATTATAATTATTCATAAATAGTTATTGACATATGTCAGAAATATAGTATAATTAAGGTAGTAATGAACATATGTCAATAACTATAAGGAGGATTAATTATGCCAAGAAGAGATGGAAGTGGACCAATAGGTAATGGTGCAATGCAAGGTAGAGGACTAGGACCTTGTGCAGGTATAGAACCAGTAAGATATGGAGCAGGCTATGGTAGAGGTGCTGGATTAGGTTGTAGACGTGGTTTTGGTAGAGCTTATAATATAAATTATGATAACTATGAAAATATGGATATGACTGAAAATGAATTACTTAAAGAAGAAAACCAGTTACTAAAAAGTAGATTAGAAGCTATTGAAGCTAAATTAGAAAATTTATAAAATTTAAATGTTATATTATAAATAAGCAACCTAGCCTATAGGTTGCTTATTTTTTTTAGATTGGTATTTTTCTAGTAAAAGCATTTTTAATTTTTCAGGTGTTATGGGAAGCTCTCTAATTCGTATACCTACTGCATTATAAACTGCATCTACAATAGCTGGAGGTACTGGATTAGTAACAACTTCACCAATGGATTTTGCCCCATAAGGGCCTGTTGCATCAAAACCATCTGCAAATTCAACTGTAATGCTATTTATGTCCATTCTACAAGGAATCTTATATTGCATAAAACTATTAGTAATAAGTTTTCCTTTCTTTGTCTCTTTTACTTCTTCAAACAATGCCATCCCTATTCCTTGCACAATTCCACCTTCTGCTTGGATTCTGGCTAGTTTTGGGTTTATAACTGTTCCACAATCAATAACTGAAACAAATTCTAATAAATCTACTTTTCCAGTTTCTAGATCAACTTCCACTTCTGCAAAACCTGATATAAAAGGTGGTGCTAAATCTACTGTGGCAAAAGAACCACTTGCTGTTAATTGAACATGAGGCCTTTTGTAAATTAGTTTATTACTTAAATCAAGTAAAGATATTTTTTTACTACCATCTTGTAATTCAATATTTTCACCATCATATACTACATCCTTTACTTCCACTCCTAATTCTCTTGCTCCTTCTAATATGACTAATTCTCTCATTTTTAATGCAGCTTCTTTCACTGCATTACCTGAAAAATATGTGGTTCCTGATGCATAGGCACCAACATCAAAAGGTGTTAGTTCAGTATCCGCTGAAAAGACGGATATAGAATCATTAGACACACCTAAGCCTTCTGCTGCAATTTGCTTTAATATAGTATCACTGCCTGTGCCTATATCAGCTGCTCCAGTAAGTAGTGTGAAAGTACCCCCATCATCTAATCTAATTGTAGCTGTAGCAGTATCTATTCCTGGGATTCCTGACCCTTGCATTGCAATAGCCATTCCAACCCCACGTATTTTTGTATCTGAAATTTCTCTGTTAGGAAACTTTGAATCCCAATCAATTAATTCTTTGCCTTTTTGTACACAATATTCTAATTCACAGCTATCCATCATTATTGGATCTTTCCCAGCTCCGATAGTTGTCATATTAAATAATGGCGTGGTTTCACCTTTTCTAATCATATTTTTCTCTCTTAACTTTAAGGGATCCATTTCTAATTTTACTGCTAATTCATTTATTGCTGATTCCAGTGCAAAAGTACCTTGAGTAACACCGTACCCTCTAAATGCTCCTCCTGGTGTACGATTTGTATATATGGCTTTTCCTGTAAATCTTACAGCATCTACTTTATTATATAAAGGGAGAGATTTATACCCTGCAGCTCCTAAAACAGTAATAGCATGCTCTCCATATGCTCCTGTATCAGATATAGCATTCATATCAATAGCCTTAATATTGCCCTCTTTATCTGAACCAATGGTAACATCTATATACATGGCATGTCTGGTAGTTGATGATTCAAAAGTTTCTCTTCTATTATAAATTAACTTTGATGGTTTACCAGTTTTGTAGGTTACAAGGGCTGGATAAAATTCTATTTGTACGGTTTGCTTGCCTCCAAATCCTCCACCTATTCTTGGCTTTATTACTCTTACCTTATTAATAGGGAGTCCTAATGCTTGAGCAACATCACGTCTTACATGAAATGGAATTTGGGTGGATGCAACTATTACTAGACCACCATATTGATCTATATATGAATATGCCCTATAACTTTCCATCATTCCATGTCCCTGTGCCTGTGTAAAATACTTTCCTTTGGCAATTACATCACAGGATTTTAAACTTTCTTCTACATTCCCAAGTTCAAAATTATATACGCCAGCTATGTTTTTGTCTGGATTAAAACCTTTATCCATATTCATAAATACCCTGTCTCTAAAATGCAACTTGCTTAGACTATCTTCAGCTTTAAGTACATCAAGTACCGGTTCAAAGACTTCATATTCAACCTTTATCTTTTTAATTGCTTTTAAAGCTATTTCTTCACTTTCAGCTGCTACTATTGCTACTTCATCACCTACATATCTTACATATTCATCTAAAATATATTTATCATACACAGAGGGTTCTGGATAAGATTGACCTGCTCTAGTATATAAGTTCTTAGGTACATTCTTATGTGTAAAAATTATTTCAACACCTGGCATCTTTTCAGCATTGACTGTATTAATATCTACTATTTTTGCAAAAGCATGAGGACTTCTAAGTATTTTTATTATCAAGCAATCTTTTGGGGCTAGGTCATCCGTATAAGCTGGCTTACCTGAGACTAAATGTATTCCATCTACTTTTGATAATGGTAGACCAACTGAGTTTCCACTTAGCTTCATTTCCCCACCTCCAAATACTTCATAATTCCTCTTAATTGTCCGACATAGCCTGTACATCTACATAAATTTCCCGTAAGGTATTGACTTACTTCCTTTTCTGTTGGATTAATTAATTCTTTTTTCATTGCAACAACTGTTAAAATAAGCCCTGGACTACAATATCCACATTGGTCTGCTCCTTCATCAACTAGAAAAGTTCCTAGTAATTTCTCTTCTTCAGCTATTCCTTCGATTGTGGTTAAAGATTTATTGTTTGCTCTTGCAGCAAAATAAGAACATGAAAGTATAGGCCTACCATCAACTAATATAGTGCACACTCCACAGGAACCAGTATCGCATGCTTTTTTAACGCTTAAGTATCCATATCTTCTAAGAACCTCTACTAAATATTCATCCGGTTTTATGTCAAATATTTTATTTACACCATTTATGGTAAGATTAATATTCATTTTGCCACCTCCAAAATAGCTCTTTTTACTAATATCTTACAAAGTTCTCTTCTATAATCTGCAGAACCCCTATTATTAGTACCAAAGTGTATTTCATCAGCAACCATTTTCCCTGCTACAATTGCTATTTCTTCAGTGATTTCAATATTACGTAGATATTCCATTGTATTGTATGCTAAAGTAGCCTCTCGGGGTCTAGCCCCTATAGAAATTCTATAATCTTCTAGGGTTTTAGTAACAGCCACAGAAAGAATAGCATAATCAACTGCAGAATTTCTTAATGTTTGAAATGAACTTTGCCCAGTATTTTTCTTTATTATTATCTTCTCTAATAAATCCTTCCTACGGTCCTCTTCTTTTAGGAAATCTTCTAGTGAAATCCTACCACCATTATGTAAATATATATCTGCATTTAAAGATAGTAAAGCTGTAATAGGGTCAGAAAAACCATATTTGGAGAATACAGTTGCTCCAATAGTTGCTATATTTCTCAATTGTATCCCTATTATATGTTTTACAGAATCTCCAATTATATCCCCAAAATTATCTTTTAGGATAGGGGATGTTTCAAAGTCTCTTAAACTAGTCATAGCGCCTATTTCTATTTCTGATCCCAAGTCATTTATATAATCTAGTCCAGCCTGTGATAAATCAATAGCTAGACCTATTCTTTTATGTCCCATTCTTAAAAAGCAACCGCCACCAATTAATCTGGCGGTTTTTTTAGATATTAATGCTTTGTATGCATCTTCTGGTGTTTGAGGAAGAACATATTCTCCAAATGTAATCATAGCAAATCTCCTTTCTCCTTACTGATTCCTTCTTCTTTATCTTTTGGCAAAATGAGATTTAAAATAATTGCTACTAAAGTAGCTATTACTACTGATGAAGTTCCAAACACAGTTCCAACCCAAGTAGGGAAACCATCTAAAGATCCAGATACAGAAGTAACTCCTACTCCCATTGCTACTGCTAAACCTACCACTGCCATATTACGTGGGGTTAATTTAGATGATGAAATCATCTTTATACCTGTCATTGTGATCATTGCAAATACAGATATTGTAGCACCACCAATAACACTTTGTGGAATTGTAGTTAATATAGATGCGAATTTTGGTATCAAGCCTGCAATTAAAAAAACAAAAGCTGCGAAAGTAAATACCATCTTGTTAACAACACGGTTAACAGTTACAATTCCAACGTTTTGGCTATAAGTAGCTGTAGGCAATCCTCCTAAGAAAGCGCTTATTATACTTGCTAAACCATTTGCTTTAATACCACCTGATAATTCTTTATCTGTAGGTTCCCTATCCAAACCTCCTATGGTCGTAGAAGATAAGTCTCCAATTGCTTGAACTGCATTTACTATATACATTATGACCATTGAAATAATTGCACTAATTTCAAATTCTATTCCAAAATGCAACGGTGCTACTATTTGAAACCAACTTGACTCAGTAACTGCATTAAATGAAACCATTCCCATAAAAAATGCAACAATATATCCAACTATCATTCCTAAAAGTATTGCAGCCAATTTTGTAAATCCTTTTGTAAAATAAGTAAAATAAATAACAACAAATAATGTAATCATTGCAACTAGCCAATTCTTAGGAGAGCCAAATGTAGGACTTCCTCCACCACCAGCCATATATCTAACTGCAACTGCATACAATGACAATCCTATAGTAAATATAACTGTACCAGTAACAATAGGCGGGAAAAATATCCGTAATTGTTTAATAAAAATACCTACTAAAAATGCGGCTAATCCTCCAAATATTTGAGCACCAAATATTGCGGCTATCCCAAATTGTCCTCCAATAGCAAGTATAGTAGGAACATATGCAAAGCTCATTCCAATAATAACTGGTAACCCAGAACCAATGCCTCCAATAGGAAATAACTGAAGTAATGTTGCAAGGGCAGTTACTATAAGAGAAACTTGAATTAATATAGTTTTATCTGCACCACTTAAACCTGTAACATTAGCTACCAATATAGCTGGTGTAACTACACCTACTATTGCAGCTACTACATGTTGGAAACCTAATGGAGCTACTTCTCTTAATGGTGGGATTCCTTCTATTTCAAAGATGGATCCCGCCGCTTTCTTTGGTTTTTCTTTCATCCTAACACATCCTTTTATTTTTAGTAAACTATCTCAATTTATTTTATCTTATTTTGAGAAGATTTAATACTATAAAGTTTATACAAACTTTACCACTCTAATTTGAATTGCTATAAAAATACAACAATTAACATTCCTCATATGATGAATAATTTTGCCCACCTAATAGTCTATATTTGCACAAAGTTTGATTTTAGCCATCTATAAAGTACTATTCTAATTAATTATCTATTTGTATAATTCTAACAATACAAAAGTTTTCATAAGTATTTATATTGTTTTTAGAAAAATAAAAATAATTATATTGTCAATATGTTGTCATCTAAATATAATATTTGTGTTATACTCAAATAAAGGAATATTATTAAGCGTTTAATAGAATACATTTCTAAAGGAGAATTTTATGGATACTAAAGAAACTAGGTTATATCAAATCATTAAAGATCATTATAAAGTAGGCTTAGTTTTTGTTTTTTCAATAGTTGTATACATAATTGCTGCAATTTTTAACGCTGACTTTGTTAAAATAATGCCTGTAAGTAGTTACCTAACATGGCATACTTTAATGGAATTTGCTAGCATAGTGGTCTCTTTTACAATATTTACTGTTACATATTTTATTTACGAAGAATCTGGGAATCTAAAAATGATAATATTTGGTTGTGCCTTTTTCTTTATGGGTTGGTTAGATTTATTTCACACTTTCAGCTATAAGGGTATGCCAGTTTTTCTTATTGCAAATGAAGGTGCAAATAGGGCTACCACATTGTGGATTCTTGCAAGATTTATAGGTAGTATAGGTTTTCTCTCTGCTATTAAAATACCGGCTAATACTATTAGCAATATTAAAAAAGAGGCTTATGCCATAGGAACAAGTGCTTTTGCTATTATTTTATTTTTATTAGTTACATATTATCCAGGTGTTTTTCCACCAATGTATATTGAAGGTCAAGGACTAACGGCGATTAAAATTCTCTTAGAATATATTACCATAATAATTCTGGGAATATCATTTTTTATTATTGCTGATCAATATAAAAAGACTAATTCGCATAATGAATATAGGTTTTTAATAGCTATAATATTTATGATATTTAGCGAGTTTGCCTTTACTAATTATGGTAGTATTTACGATGCATACAATTATATTGGTCATATCTATAAAATCCTAGGCTATACTTTATTGTATACTTCCATTTATGTAGGAAATGTTAGCATGCCTTATAGAGAATTAAGAAGAGCTAAAAATGAATTAAATCATTATGCTGATAATCTTAATCTTATTGTAGAGCAAAGAACAAAGGAATTGGAAAATCTAAATTCGGTTTTGTTAAATGATATTGAATATGCAAAACAAATGCAGTTTTCATTGCTTCCTGAATTAATGCCAAATGATATATCTGTATCTTTCCATGCAGAATACTTAGCAGCTGATAATCTTAGTGGCGACTTTTATAATGTAGTGAAACTTGATGATGATAATATTGCAATATATATTGGTGATGTTTCAGGACATGGTGTAGCGGCAGCAATGTTATCGGTTTTTGCTTATCAAAATGTCATTCAATTAAAAGAAAAAATAGAAGATAATGAAATAATAATAGAGCCAGGTTTAATTTTAGAAACTATGTATAATAGTTTTAATGAAACAAATATCCATGAAGAAAAATATATAGTGATGCTTTATGGTATATATAACATCAAAACTAAAACCTTTAAATATTCTTCAGCAGGAATAAATGTATCACCATATATTATTAAAAGATCTGGAGAGATACAAGAAATGGATTCAAAAGGTTTTCCAATATGTAAGCTAGGTGATTTATTCTCCCCTAGTTACAAAAATAGAACTATTCAACTTGATAAAGGGGATAAAGTATTATTCTACTCTGATGGATTAGTTGATGGCAAGAATAAAAATGGTGAGATTTACGGACATAATAAATTAGAAAAAGTCCTTAAAAATAATTTTGATTCAGATTCTACTCAACTTAACAATGCTATAAAAAATGATTTCTTTAATCATATGGGAAATGATAGCGAACTAATGGATGATGTAACATTATTAACTATGTTTCTGGTGAATTAATTTAAATTTTTACAATCAATTAAAGCCTTGTTTTCCAAGAACAAGGCTTTAATCTTTAATTAGTCAAATTAAGCAACAGTAAATTTCTTTAATTTTTCTTTAAAATCAAAAACATCTTTTATAACTTGTTCTAAATTATCTACTTGTAATACTACTAGATCTCCTGATTTAGCCATTTCTAGAGCAGTTTTTGTAGCTTCTCGTTCATCCATAATAATAGTAATCATATTATTTTTAAACCCACCACTTATAAGACCTTGTTTAACAATGTCCGCAGTTTCTCCAATTTCTCTATGCCTTTGGTCAGGGTCGCAAATAACTATATGGTCATAGTATTTCGCCAATGCAGATCCAAATTCCAATATATCTTGATCTCTTCTATTACCAACACTAGAAGCCATGCGAATTTTTTTGCCTGGCATTAAACTTTTTATAAACTCTCCTGTAGCATTTATAGCTCCTGGGTTGTGACCATAATCTATTACAACTTTAAATTCACCCATATCTATTATGTTCATTCTTCCCCTTGAGTAATCCATTGAAGGAGTAAAGCTTATTACCCCTTTCCGAATCTGTTTTATATCTAATCCCAAGGCATATGATGATGCTACAGCTGCAAGTACATTTTCAATATTAAAAGCTGCTTTACCATCAAAAGTTATAGGTATATTACATACATTTTCAACTGGCAAACTATACCCCTTTTTTTCTATTGTAATTATGCTGTTTTTCAAAATAACATTTACATTACCCTTATCATAGTTTGCTTTTATAGCTTTATTATCAGGTTCTTTTGAGAATAATATAGGAGATGCCTTTACTTTGTCTATACGAGAAAGAACTAGAGGATCATCTGCATTTAGAACAGCATATCCTGTTTCTTTCACCG
>CAYZDC010000001.1:44970-67495 GCA_964477045.1 uncultured Tissierellaceae bacterium
CCTCAGTAACTGTAGATTTTAATCTAGTCAATTCTTCTAGAGTATGCATTCCGCCTTCACCTAAATGATCAGAAGAGATATTTAATAAAACACCTACATCACTTTCTTCATAACCAAGTCCACGTCTTAAAATTCCACCTCTAGCTACTTCTAATACAGCATAATCAATACTAGAATCCATTATTACTTTCTTTGCACCTTCAGGTCCGCTATAATCTCCAAAAAGGATAGGGACATTATCTATAGTTACTGCATCAGTGGATGCCATCCCTACTTTATTACCATTAGTTTTTAAAATATGAGATATAAGTCTGGCTGTAGTAGTTTTTCCATTTGTTCCAGTGACTGCTACAATGGGAATTGAATGTTTGGATCCAGGAGGAAACAACATATCAACTACTGTGGCTCCCACATTACGTGAAGTTCCTATTGTTGGATTTAGATGCATTCTAAATCCTGGGGCTGCATTAACTTCCAAGATTCCGCAAACTTGGTCTTGGAGAGGGATTTCTAAAGATTTTGCAATAATATCGATTCCCATTATATTTAAATCAACTATACGACTTATTCGTTCCGCCATTAATTTATTTAAGGGATGAACTGTATCAGTCACATCTATACCAATACCTCCAGAACTTAAATTAGCAGTAGACTTGATGTAAATCTTTTCTCTATTGCCAAGAATACTCTTTACAGTAAGTCCTTGTTTGATAAAACTTGTTCGGTCATATGATCTATTTTAATTCGTGTTAGGTTTTTCTCATGTCCATAACCTCTCTGGGGGTCCTTATTTATTTCATTTATTAAAGCTTCAATAGTATCTCGTCCATTTCCAATAACAAAAGCTGGTTCTCTATGAGTTGCCGCAACAAATTTTCCATTAATAACTAAAATCCTATAATCAAATCCAAGTAAATACTTTTCCACAATAGAAGACTCACATATTTCCTTTGATTTATTTAAAGCCATTTGAAGTTCACTTTCACATGTAATATTTGTGGTAATACCTCTCCCATGATTTCCAACTAATGGCTTCACTACTACTGGATAACCAATTGAATTTGCTACTGATATTGCTTCTTCTAAAGTGTGAACAGGATAACCTTCAGCTACTGGTATGCCCATAGAGGACAATAGGGATTTAGTTAGCGCTTTATCATCAGCTATTTCAACTCCTATAGCAGAAGTATCATCTACCATAGTTGCTTGTATTCTTCTTTGATTTTTACCTTGTCCCAATTGTACATAACTACTTTCATTGAGTCTTATATGACTTATTCCTCGCCTTGTGGCTTCATCCACTATTGATTTTGTGGAAGGCCCTAACATTGCAGATTCTCCAATCTCTTTTAATTCAGAAACTAAAGGGTCTATTTCAATGAGTTTTCCTTCAAATAAATTCTGGACTATATTAACTGACATTTCCGCTGCTCTTAAACCAACATCTTCTTCCAAATACCTAAACACCACTTTATATATTCCTTTTCTGTCAGTATTAAATGTTTTACCAAAGCTAACTTCATATCCTGCAAGACATTGTAGTTCTATAGCTATATGTTCTACAATATGGCCAGCCCAAGTGCCTCTAGTCAACCTTTCATAAAAACCACCAATTCGGCCAGGTGAACAAGTATGTTCATATAAAGTAGGCATTATTTTGTCCACATTGTCTTTAAACCCAGGAACCAAATCTGATGGTTTATTTTCAAGTTCTGCAATATCAAGTTTCATCAAAATAACTGAATGCCTACTATAATAATTTGGTCCTCTTAAGGCTCTTAAATCAATTATTTTCATTTTTATATTCTCCTTTAAATTATTTTTCTTTTAATAACATCCAGATTAAACATATTTAGTAAGAAATTAATACCCAATAAAATTCATATTAAAACTATTTTAGGATTTGATAATATCTATTTAAAAAGCACTTCTCTTATTGTTTTGAGAAGTGCTGGTCTATTTTAATTTGACAGATCCGGTTCTGAATTTTTCCATCATTTCACTAGTAAGGCTTAACTTTAACTTTTGTTCAGGTATATCCTCTCTTTCAACCCATTGGCCTAAAGATAATTCATCTTCTTGAAGAGTGATCTTATCATCACCATCTAACTCAGCATAAAATCCTGCTAATATTGTATCTGAAAATGGCCATGGTTGGCTTTTATAAAATTCAATATTCTTAACTGAAATACCTACTTCTTCTTTTACTTCTCTAATTACAGTTTCTTCTAAGGATTCACCTATTTCTACAAAACCAGCTATAAGAGCATAGTTTGCAAATTCCCGCCCTGCATATTTGGTTAAAAGCAAACGGTTACCATCATAGACCCCTACAATAACACAAGGAGAAATAGTAGGATATACTCTGAATTCACAACTAGGACAAATCAAAGTTCTTTCTTCATCAGAATGCTTCATAGGAGTTCCACATCTACTACAGTATTTATGATTGGTGTACCAACGATTTAACTGCCATGCCATAGCACCTGCAAATGATCTCCAATGCTTAGTTTCTGATCTGAAACTCTTAGTACTTACATAGGACCATCCTTCAATTGGTGTAATCTTTTTATCTAATAAATAATAGTTAATATGATCAATTGTAAATAAGAATTGGGAGGCATCTTCTAAATTAGGGTATTCTTCTTCATAATCGGAAAATGATGGATACCAAAGTTTATTCTTTTCTTCTTTAACTAAGACTTTATCCCCTTCAAATGAAAAAAACAAGTCTTCTGCTTCTGCTTTTCTTTTCTTAAACATATTATAAAATATTCTAGGTTCTATATTTTGAATCATATTATCACTCTTTCATTTAATTTAGGAATCTTACTCTTATCTTAACATACTAACATAAGATTAGAAAACATACTGAAATAATCTAAGTATATTTTATTCTTCATAATACTGTGTTAGAATAGAATATATTATTGTAAATACATATTATATTAAGCTGCATCGGAGGAAGACTTATGAAAAGAAAAGATTTTTTACTTGCTATATTAGTAGTTGTTGTTTGGGGTGCAAATTTCACTGTAATTAAATTGGGGCTAAATGGTGTCCCTCCAATGCTACTTGTTACTCTAAGATTTACTTTAGTTGCATTTCCTGCTGTATTTTTTATAAAACCACCTAAAATGCCAATAAAGGATATCTTTCTTTATGGATTTACAGTTGGAGTAGGTCAATTTGGATGTTTGTTTTATGCTATGCATATTGGAATGCCCGCTGGATTGGCTTCTATAATAGTACAATTACAAGCTTTTATATCCCCATTTTTAGGATATTTATTATTAAAAGAAAGTTTTAAAACCAAGCAATTGGTGGGTTTTATAATTGGTGCTTTAGGCCTTCTTGTTATAGGCATTGATTCCACCACCAGTGGAATAAGCTCAATACCTCTTGGTGCTATTTTGCTTACAATATGTGCGCCTATATTTTGGTCTTTTTCAAATATTGTAGCAAGAACAGCATCAAAAAAAGCAAGAGAAAAAAGTGAAGAGCTAGATATGATTAGTTTGGTAGTATGGGGAAGCTTAGTAACTCCAATTCCAGCTTTGTTATTAGCTCTATTAATGGATTCTCCACAAACTCTTATTAATTCCATAACTAATTTAAACATGATGTCCATATTTGCAATTTTATATTTGGCTTTTGCCTCTACACTATTTGGATATGGATTTTGGAGTATTTTAATATCCAAATATCCACTTAATAAGATTTCACCTTTGTCATTATTGGTTCCCATAACTGGATTACTTACTGCCAGAATTGTTTTGTTAGAAAAGCTTTCTACATTACAATGGGTAGGTGTATCTATTATAATAATTGGATTAATGATTACAAATCTTGATATAAAACAAATTAAGTACTTGTATAATAAAAACAAAGTAAAGGAAATAAAATAATAATAAGCCAAGCATATGCTTGGCTTGGTATTATTTATCATACTTTCTTTTTTCTCCAAATAGCTCATCTTTGGTATACATTGCTATCTTATATACATGGTCTGCAATTCTTTCAAGATTACTTACCATATCAATAAATAACACCCCTGGATCAACATCGCAAGTCCCTTCATTTAGTCTTTTAATATGGTTTTCTTGGAATGCTTCGCTTATTTCATCTATTTTATCCTCATATTGGACTATTTTTTCTATAATTACCAGCTCCCTCTTTTTAAGAGTTATAGCTGTATTTTCAAAAAGATTGATTATATTATCTTCCAGTTCTTGTAACTCAATAATAGCATCCTCTGTAAATAAAAGATCTCCCTCACTTTTTTTGTTATACAATCTACATAATTCTATAATCCTATCTCCAGCTCTTTCAATATTATTCATACTAGTTATCATTGCAGTGACCATGACAGATTGAGCTTCGGTCAGATTTTTCCTGGAAATTTCTACTACATATTTTGTTAAATTTATTTGCATTAAATTTATAATATCCTCATTTTCTAATATAACTGGCATTCTTTTATCATCCCCAGTATATATTATATACATTACATCCTTAATCATTACTTGGAGTATTTCTATACCTACTACTAGTTCAGCTCTTACTGCCTCTAGTGCTGCTATAGGAGTATCTAAAAGTAAGGGGTCTAGTAATAGTAATTTCCCACCAGTTTTATCCTTTTCTCTAATTACCCTATTGAGAAACATAACATAGTATTTTGTTAATGGTAAAAATATTAAAGCATTCATGACATTAAACATAGTATGAGAATTAGCTATATATACTGATATATTTGCATTTGTATATAAATTATCTGTTACAGTAATTACTATTTTTAGAAATATAGGCAATCCTACTAAAGCTACTATAACCCCAATAACATTATATAGAGTATGGGCCCAAGCAGTACGCCTTGCATTGACACTTCCTGCCATACTAGCTATTTGTGCAGTAAAACAAGTTCCTATATTGTTCCCCAATATAATATAAATTGCAGAATGTAAATCCAATAATCCTGCCTGACTTAAAATCATTACAAGACCTATTGTAGCAGCACTACTATGAACCATAGCTGTAACAAACATCCCTAAAAATATACCTACTACAGGAATTGATGCATAATGAGTGAAAAAGTACTGTAGAGATTGATTTTCTTGCATATAAGGTACACCACTGTTTAATATCTTCAATCCTAAAAACATCATCCCAAAACCCATAAGAGCTTGCCCTACATATTTTAACTGCCTATTCTTAACCATTTGATTTATTCCAAAACCTATACCTAAGATAGGAAGTGCTATATCTGTTAAATTAAATTTAAAACTAAAGGCCATTAGTTGTGCTATAACAGTGGTTCCAATATTTGCACCATAAATAATTCCTACAGCTTGAGAGAATTTCATAAGACCTGAACTAACAAATCCAACAGTCATTACAGTAACTGCAGTACTACTTTGAACAATAGCTGTAATAAATATTCCTACTAAAAAAGCACTCCATACATTGCCTGTAAGTACTGTAAGAATCTTCTTCATAGTATCTCCAGAAGCCTTTTCAAGTCCTTCCCCCATAAGTTTTACACCATACATAAGTAAAGCTGTTCCACCTATTAGACCAAATATTAATTCCTGCATTTTATTATCCTCCATTGATTAAAAATCAATATATTATGTAAATTTTAATCCTAATCACATAAATTATTATACTATAGTTAGCTATATAAATCACATAGAAAATTAATGTAATTTTATCTTTATTTCAAATTTAAAAGGTACTAGATTTAATCTAATACCTTAATGATTTATGCATATTATGAAAAATATTTATTTAACTATTAATACATTTTTATTTAGATGATTTAGCACTTTATTTGATACACTTCCAAGAATTGTCCTTGAAAATATTCCACGTCCTCTACTTCCCATTATTATTAAATCATAATCTCCTTCTTCAGCCTCTTTTATTATTTCTTCACCAGCATCTCCACTTCTTGTTACAATACTAATTTCTCCTGAAAAACCTTCAAAAATTCCTAATTCTTTATTTAGCAATTGAATAGATTTTTCTTTATTTCTCATAATAGCTTCTTGTTCAATGATTATATGATCTTGGGCGCTAATATTTAAAGGTAATGGCAGGCTTGCAACATTAATAATTGTAACTCTAGCACCGGTACATTCTGCTAGTTCCCTACATTCTATTAAGGCTTTATTTGAAGTTGTAGATCCATCTGTAGCTACTAAAATACTTTTCATCTTAGAAACCCCCTTATTATGCAAATACCCTTAATTATGGATTTAAAGCTGCATTAAGATACAATTATTAAGCACTATTTTTATTCTTTATAGAATTTTTTAACTTTTGAAGACAATTCTACCTTCAATTTTTCTTGAAGCATTTGGGTGGTATCTTAGCCACTCTTCTAGAACTTGATATGCTGAAGTACTAACTACTTTTGGAATACCCAGGGCAATGAGTTCATCATTAGAAATATTCAGATTGGCTAGTGAGTTTGCAAAATGATAGCCTTGCATAGTAATTGTATACTTCTGATCATCAATAACTGGAAGCTCATCTATTGTAATAGAAATTAGCTTTGATTTTGAATCAGAATATAGGGCTCTAACCTTACTATTTATCTGAAAACATTCCCCTTCTCCATTTCTATTCTCTATTCGCATTATATGAGAAAATATTCTTTTTAATTGATTACCAGTGACCCAATATCTTGTTAGACTATCATCATATGGGAAACAAGCTTTTAGACTTCCTAGAGTTACTACTGGTCCCAACTCTTTAACCCTAATAGAACCTGATCCAATAAGCATAACATCTGTTTCAGCTATATCCGCCATAGCATCTGCAAATATATTTCCCAGAGTTGTTTCTTCTTCTCTTTCTGGATGAGTAAGTGTTTCTGTAAAACGTGTAATAACAGCATTATACTTTTTATCAATCTTGTTCTTATAATTATTAATAAATTCTTCAAGGTATGCATCAGGATTTGATATTCTATCATCTATTGGAACTAATTCCCATTTCCAATCAATAATTGAGTTTGTATCATCATCTACAATAATATCAAATCTCCCAATTTGATCTGTCCCAACACCTGCCTGGGCAATTAATATATTATTTATCTTTGCTGGTTGTTCTAAAACAGTGTGAGAGTGGCCACCAATTATCATATCTACTCCCCATTCAGGTTTTAACATTTTTGCCAATTCAATATCTGATTCAAATCCTATATGAGTAAGTGCAACCGTTAAGTCAATATCATTATATTTATAAACATTGCAAATTTTTCCTATCTCTTCTGCTGCATCCTCAGTAGAAACAAAAGTACCAATTAATTGATCTTGTGCAAGTGAATCCATTACCTTCTCAGTAATGACTCCAATAAAAAGTATCTTAAATCCAGCAATATCCATAATAAAGTAAGGATCCATCAGCCTTTTCCCATATTACTTTATATATAAATTTGCATTAACAATGGGAAAATTAGCCATTTTTTCTAGAAATAAAAGATGAGGAAGACCATAATCCAGTTCATGATTTCCAAGGGTAACAACATCTGGTGATAGAAAATTCATTATTTCTATGGTGGATACACCCTTGTATTCAGAATCTATTAGAGAACCTTGCACCATATCTCCAGCAATTACAAAAATAACATTTTTTTCTTCTTCCCTAACTTTATTTAGGTATCCTGATAAAAGAGCAAGTCCTCCAATAAGATGTCCTTTCCCTTCTCTGACTTCTGCCAGAAAATCCCCATGCATATCGTTAGAATGTAAAAGCGTAAATTTTCTAGTTTTATTTAACATAAGTTTACCTCCTCTCTTCTACTTGCATGTCTATCTATACTTTTATGGATAAATACTTTATTATTGAGCTCTTATGTCAAACTGCTTTATAGGTTTTGGTCCTCTTAGAACTGCTCTTGTTACCTTTAGTAATCCTTTATTATCAGGCTCGATTTTCCATCTTATTAATTGGATATTCCCATGGGATATCTCTATTCCAGTAATAATAGTAGGGTAGGTACCACTACCAGTATTAAAGTATGGTAGCTCATCTTCCCTTGGGAATTTGAACCTATGTGTATGACCACAGATTAACATCTTTTTATTTTTAGCTATCCACTTTTTAAAGTTTCTTTCTATCTTATGTCGTTTAAATGTATTTTTAACGGGGCTGGCTGGATTCCTGATTCCAAAGGAATGGAGATATCTCCAGAAGTATTTCAATGATACCATAGTTGGAAACCAAAACTGATCATTTAGAAAATCTCCTTGGTGTCCATGAAGGGTAAGTATTTCCTGAGAAGTTTCAGTATGTTTTAATACTAAAGCTTCAACAGGTACCATTCCAATCAAAAATTCATGGATTGCTTCCTTATATTCGTTATAGCTTGTATAAAAATGTTCTTGTACATAATCCATATTTTTCATATATATATTATGATTCCCATATATCATTATAAGTCTATTTTCATCGTTAAACTTCTTAATGGTTTCAAAAATATAAAAATGTGCATTTTTTATATCCTGAACTCTTGGATTCTCCCAAAGTTCATCTCCATCACCTGCCTCTATATAGGTGTATCCATTTTCAAAATAATACTCTAAGGCATACCTGAACACATTCTGATTTTTTGAAAACTCATCAAAATGGCTCCCATTTCCCCTATGTAAGTCACTAAAAATTATATACTTTGAATCATCATTAAAATATTCTACTCTTGCATTCTCATATGCTTCTGTTATCCTCTTGTCAGTATGCATGCATTTATTCCTCCCCCTGTCATAGAGTAAAATTTAACCTGCTATTATTTCTATTAATATATTATATCATTATATTTCAATCTTCCTATACTCTAAGTTATAAAATACAATATAAATATAAATTAATATGAAGATAAAAAAACAGCAAGGTATTTATAACTTGCTGTTTTTTTATCTATTTCCAATAATTATTTGCAGCTGCAACTGTTTGGAAATGAATAGCTACAACCTGAGAAGCAAAAGTTAAACTATCAGCATTTTCCGCATACATTGGTCGTAATCGCTTTTTAACTTCTGGATCTGGTTGAATCATTCCTACTGCTTTTCTAGCTAAAGTCACTGCTAAATTGTATCCTTCTTCTGGAGTCTCTGTAATTAAGCTTGGTAACCAAGTTTCCATATAAATTGCCTCCTTATTTATTTATCAAGTTTCTTCCCGTATTAAATATTTACCCTATGAAGAATAAATAAATCATTATATTTAATTGAATATTTAGTCCCAAAAATAATTATTGTTTATCAAATTTAATTTAGTTTTACTATTATTATTTCAATGTTACTTAATGCTAAGGTATAGGCAACATAATAAATCTTTGATACTTTATCACTGTCGCAGCATTTGTTTTTAATTAATAATTCATATAATTCATTAATTCCTTCTATATCCATACAATGCTTAGATTGTATCTCTCTTAATAAGTTGTCATCTACCTTGCTTTTTAATAGTATCTTATATGACATTTGTTCAACTCCTTATAATTTAAAATCTATTTTCTTCCTGCCCAAGTAGGTGTTTTTAGTATAGCTTCATTCTTTCCTGTTGTTTTTCCAGGAAATCCTTCGATTATACTATTTTCTTTAAATTCGTCTCTTTGTTTTACCAATGTCCCAGCTTTTATCAAGCTATTTTCTCCTATTTTACTATAATCACATACTATGGATCCGGCTTCAACAATTGTATTACTTCCGATAATGGTTCCATGAATAGTACAATTAGGTCCAATAGTGACATTGTCATAAATAATTAATTCATTATCTGGCAATAAATGTAGTACTGAATTTTCTAGTATGGTAACATTATCCCCAATTTTTATAGGTCCATGTGAGTTTCCAATTATTCTAACTCCTGAACCAATATAGGAGTTAGCTCCAATTTCAACATCTCCATTAATCTCTGCTAAATTATCAATATATGTAGAATCATCTATTTTAGGTACTTTACCATTAATTTCATATATATTATTCATATTACTAGCTCCTCTCTCATATTCTAATATGTTTTCTACAAAATCTCCAAGTGAAATATCATTGCTTCTCATTCTTTTAATCATATTTTTATCACTTTCATTTAAAGTTCTAATAACTCTAGCAGGCCTTCCCACAACCACAGATTCATCTGGAATAATCATACCTTCAGGAACTATAGTTCCTTCACCAAAAATACACATATTCCCAATTTTTGAATTTGGTAGAAATATAGTATTATTTCCAATTTCACATAGATCTCCGATTTCCGCCCCAATTGTAACAGTTTTATGTCCAAAAACAGTTTTACTACCTACTTTTACAGGACTTTCCTCTGTTCCTATAATCACTGAATTTTCCAGTATCCAGGACGAATTCCCTATGGTTACAGAGTCATTATGAGATCTAATAATTGTGCCTTGTGCTATATAGACACTATTTCCAAATCTAACTTTTCCAATAATCTTCGAAGAATCATCAATTCTTAAATTATCCATTTTAACCTCCTATTAATCTTATAATAAACTAATAGCCCCTTTAGTCAAAGGTTTTTAACCATTAAATAAAGGGGTATTATTCTAGTTTTTTTAATTCATTTTTAGTAATCTATTTTTTCTTTTATAAAATTATCATTTCTTAAATCATCATATGCTTGTTGTATTTCCTCTTTTGTATTCATTACAATTGGTCCCGCCCATGCTATGCCTTCATTTAAAGCAATTGATTTAATGTATAATACTTGTGCATTTTTATTTGTACTTTTAATATGAACACTGTTGCCTTCTGTAAGTTTTACAGCAGTCTTCTCTTTTATTAATTCATTACCTACGTATATCTCCCCAGCCAAGGTGAACAACATTACGGAGGCATTATTGTCAGTATTTATGGTAATACTAGAATTTTTCTCAAGATGTATATCATAATAATCTAGTGGTAAATGTTCCCCTTTATATCCTTCAGTACCTTGGTATGAGCCAGCAATAACTCTAATCATTGCTCCATCAGTTTGAACCTCTTTGATTTCATGTCTTTTAATGCTATTATAACTTGGTTTACTCATTTTGTCTTTTGCTGGAAGATTTAACCAAAGTTGAACTCCCAATAGTCTATCTGCAGCTGGAACTTGTTCTTCATGCAAAATTCCTGACCCTGAATTCATCCATTGAACTTCTCCATCCCCTATGGCATCTTCATTTCCCAAACTATCTTTGTGAACCATTTTACCCTTATATAAATAGCTTATGGTTTCGATTCCTCTATGTGGATGTATTGGAAAACCGGCTGTATATTCATCTGGATCTGTACTATCAAAAGAATCTAGCATTAAAATAGGATCAAATTCTTCAGTAGTATCATGGCCTAAGACTCTTACTAGACTAACTCCTGCACCATCTTTTGTTCTAAAACCTGTTACTTGTTTTTTGACTTTTCTTCCCATTTCTTATACCTCCAAACAATAATTTTAACTTTAAATAATATCCTACAATATTATAGGAACTTTAATTCATTATATCAAACATATTAACCTATGACTATTTTATAACTTTTTTATTCCATTCTGCCCCATTTCATTTCTACGCCTTTGTCATCATACTTCTTTCGTTTAGATGTAATATTATCTATTTTAATCTTATATACATTAGTTCTAAATAAACCTGCATTTATTGCTGTTTGAAAATATTTCATTTTGTCTGGAGTATACTTTTCACATACAGTTCTCATAGCTTTTATTTTTTCTTCTTCATTTTCAACTTTTTCTACCTTACCTGTAACTATAGCTGATTCAAATTCAGTTGTAAAAACACTGCTTATAAATTTAATAGCTTTAGTAGGGTCATTGTTCATCTCTTCAAGTTCATCATAGCTATAATTATCTGGAATATTCTTATCTCCTACAAATACTATACTTATGTTTGGATTGTTAGCTAACACATCTACCTTTCTTCCTTCTTTGGCTGAATGAAAATATAATACATCTCCGTTTCTTACTACAGATAATGGTAAACCATAGGGTTCTTGTCCATCTACCATAGATACAACACCGTACTGGGCTTTATCTATAATTTTAATAGCAAATTCTCTATCCATTTCTCTATCTTTTCTTCTCATAATTTCAGCTCCTTCTGCACACATTAAACTTATAAATCTATTTCCAATAAAATTGGAGTATGGTCTTGCCTTACGCCTGAATGGATCATCTCAGATTTCAGAACTTTATTAGCTATCCTATCACTAACTAGCCAATAATCAATCCTCCAACCAGAATTATTGATTTTACTTGTTTTTACCCTTTGTGCCCACCAAGTATACATTCCTGTTACATCTCCATGAATATGTCTAAAGGTGTCTGTAAATCCTTTATCCAACAGATTTGTAAAACCTTGTCGCTCTTCATCTGTAAAACCTGCTGTCATACGATTGGTTTCTGGATTTGCTAAATCTATCTCTTTATGAGCTACATTATAATCACCTGCGGCTATAACTGGTTTTTCTTTGTCTAAATTATGGATATATTCAGCATACTTTACATCCCAAATTTGTCTTTCTTCCAATCTTGATAAAGCATCTCCCGCATTAGGAGTATACACTTGGGTAATATAAAAATCACCAAAATCCAGTGTAATAATTCTACCTTCTGAATCCATAGGCTCTGGAGCCTGTATTTCAGGATAGAATACTTCTGGGGAATATTTATCCTTATATAAAAACATTGTGCCAGCATAACCTTTCCTCGCTGGTTCCTGAGAGTTAGTCCATACATAAGAGTATCCTTTAAAATACTCCTCTAAATGTTCTATATGCTTCTTGCTTAATCCCTTAACAGGTAATTTAGTCTCTTGCAAAGCAATAACATCTGGATCATATCCCAGAATTGTTTCAATTACTTCTCTGGTAAGAACTGCTCGATTGGAATCACTTGTTAAAGCTGCATTTAATGAATCGATATTCCATGAAATTAATTTCAAATTATCTCTCCTCAATATTTTAATTTAGTAATCTAGGTATTTATTTATTTGCCTAAATGTTTTAATACCCTACAATTATTCATTATACAATATATATGATTAAAAATATAGGCTGACTAAAGATAAAATATTGCTTCAATCCACACTTGTATATATTTCATCATCTATTATTTCAAAAGTAAATGATACATAGTTTATAAGATTATTTTGGCTATCCTCCATAATGTACATCATAAGATACAACCCATCACCAAGGTCTATTTCATCTAATACAGTTTCTGAAGTTACAATAATAGTATAGATTGGTATTGCGATAAACTCATCATCAAATTTATTGTTCACAAATTGTAGATTAAATATTCTATGCTAAAAGGTTTGCTTCTTCTAGCAATCTTCTTACTTCTTTTCCAATTTCCTGTACATTAGCGTTACCATCTTGCTTTTCATTATTGAAAACCCCATACAAATCATCAGTGAATGCATCGGCTACCATCTCTTTTGCCATTCCACTAACACCAGAATGTATGTTGGATATACTAATGGTCCTTCCACTTAGTGCCACCATTATTTGATATTTTCCTGTGGCTTCAAAACGAATTGCCCTCATTATACCTTTTCCTGTGATTTCAGGCTTTCCTGATGGATAATCACCATCTTTAATTACTTCATAAAGTTGATCATAATTTAGCTTTTCTCTAAGCTTAATCTTTGTATAATTTATTACACCCTTTTTAAACCCTTTAATTAGACCCATAATACTATTTGCCCCCTTTGAATTTTTTTACCATAAAATTTCTATTAATTTAAATATAATCCAATTATATATAAGAAAACTTATCTAGTCATCCATCTAAAGTATGAAAAGGGTGACAAGAATAGATTGTTTTTTATATTAAGGACCATATTACTATGGGGAAAACCCCCTAAATTCCTGTCCGAATTTAGGGGGTAACATCAGTTTAGTAGCTTTTTATAAAGTTGGGTTATTAATTATTCCTACAAACAATGGTGACTTATCTATACCTGTAATTATAAATATAAAAGGTCTATCCAGTATCATATCTGCTCTACCCTCTGGCATTGCACTACCAGAATAAACAATTTGAGTAAATGCTGCTGCCTCTACACCTATCTCATCAATTGATATGTAAGATGATTGTTTAATATCTGATAAAAACAATGGCTTGGTTTCTGACAAGGGCTTGAAATTAGCTTCATGCATATGGAAAGCATCTTGGATTCCCAGTTTTCTTGCCAGATCATTTAATTCTAATTTTGATGAAAAGCTAAATTTAGGTATTTTAAATACTACTTCTCCATAACCACTTTTTTCAGATGACAGGGAGTCTATAGCTTCTTGTAATATTTCTGGATTAGCTACTATATCATAGGGAGAACTGTCTTCATCAGGAAGAATAAATATCATACTATTTCTATTTTTCATATTTAATCTTGAAACAACATAACCCTGACCATAAGCAAAGCCATGACTAGAGTATTTCATATTCATAAAATCATTTTTAACCTGTCTTCCATCTTGAAGGTAAAATATATCTTCTTTTGTTTTGTCTTTATCAAATGTATCTATCCATTCATCATAAAAACTTACAGTATTTATTAAAGTCATCACTTGTTCTTTATCTAGAGAAAACTCACTAGGCTCATTTCCAAGCTTTCCACCTGTATTTTTAGATACCCAATTACTAATGCTATTGGAACTATCCTTGTCCTGAAAATCCAATGAAAATGAATGAGCATAATAATCTTCTGCCAGTGTTTTTAACTTGTTTTCATTGAAAGCTACATCCTTATTTAACCAAAGTGAGTTTGCTAAAGTCAAGCGTCCTATTTCATTATGGAAATATAGTTTTCTGAACAATTTCCCTGTTTCACTGCTAATCATGTCCATATTTGGCATATTTAAAGCATTTATAATTTGTTCCTGAGTATTGCCTGCAGCTGTTTCAGCCACCATTGCCAATGCCATATATAAACTTATTGGTGAAAACAAAGAATTTGTTTCTCTATCTGTGTCTTTTAAAACTTGAGAAGATGCATCAATAGAAAACTTATTTAGATTTTTAATAAAATTACCGTTTATTTCTTCTCTCCTCTTCATCTCTTCCTCATAGTCCTCAAATCCTATTTTGGTTGGATATTCAGGTAAAGCTATGGCATAGCTTTCTGTTCTTTTGTTTCTTATAAGTAAACTAGATGCTATTACTATAATAGAAGCTATAATAAGTGTTACTCTAAATGCTAAATTAGGTAATTTTCTTTTAGTATTAAAACTTTTCATCTTTTTTATGGTATCTTCTTTTAAAGAATTATTTACTTTTATATCATTGTTGGCTTTTTTATATTTATTTTTAAACATCAAATATCTCTCCTTCCAAGATTTCTTTTAGTAAATTTCTTCCCCTATGTAATTGGGATTTAATTGTCCCTTCTTTGATTTTAAGGGCTTTAGAAATCTCCCTAATAGACATATCTTCATAATAAAATAGATGTATTACTGTTCTATATTTTTTTGGTAATTCTAATACCGAATGGTAAACTTGTTTGTTTTCTTCAGTGCTAAAATTTAAATCATCTAGTGAATTATCTTTTAAGTTATTATTTAATAATACTGTCTTTTTAAACCAAGATGAATTAAATATATTATTGCTACAATTTATTGTTACTCTAATAAGCCATGCTTTAATATGATCATTTGAAGTAAACTTATTATAATTTTTCATGCATCTAATAAAAACCTCTTGAAATACATCATCTGCATCAAACTTATTCTTTGTTCTAGCTAAAGCTAATTTATATACCATATCTGAATAAGTATGTACTATTTCTGAGATATGATTATTAGTATCCAAATACATCACCGCCCTTCACTTATAATACTACTTATAGGGTTAAAAGGTTGCACTTTGTAAAATATAGAGCTCAAACCTCTTGAAACAAGAGGTTTGGGCTTTAATTTCTTCTGTATTCATATTTTTATCTCTTAATATTATCCTATTTCATATATGCAACAATATCTTTCACCGCATCCCTAGCGCTCTCTGAAATAATATCTACTGAATTATTGCCAAATTGTATGCCTGAAATTAATTCACCGTGAATTTTTAGATTATGGATGACACCATACTTCTGACTAATTGTACTTAAATCAGGCAAAGTAACTTGAACCGCACCAAATGTTTCAGGTTGAAGGATGCGTTCATTTAATAGTTGGTGAAGAAGTGGTATTCTATTCATCTCAAATGATACATTTTTTTCCGTACCTATAGCATTAATTATATAGTCTATAGGCTGAGATTTTTTATCTTTTAAAATAAATTCAAATGATTCTTCCATTTTAATAATATTTGTTAAGTTGCCAAAGACCTTTATTTTATTTTCTTCCCAAGCAGATATTAATTCTTTACCAGATTCAGCAGGAATTGAACTTCTTAATTTATCCCATTGTCCGTAATATTTTTGCAAAAATATTTGCTTGTCTGTTTCAGTCAAAGCCATCCACAAATCTGTTAGTAAGGGATTCATATCAAGAAGAATGGATTGTACAACTCCAATTTCATTGGGATCATTTAAATCCTGTTTGATATTAGATTTTGATCCAAAGGCTTGATCCATAAATTGATTGTTTAAAGACAACTTTTGATTTTCTATTTCTTTTTTGAACCAGTTAATATAAGTCTCCAATGGAATAAATCCCTTGTTATCCTCTTTGGCATTTCTTATATTTTCTTTTGTAAAAAAATTATAATCAATTGATTTTGATTTTCCACCAATAGATTTAAATCTTCCTGAGTTAGAAAAAAAGGATAACTTTAAATCTGGTCGATTATACTGACTATATCGAAAGATATCAATACTAGTAAGGCCAGTACCTAATACACCAACCCTAGCCCCTTCAGGAATGTAGGGCATATTTTCTCCCATGGGAAATGGGTTGAAGATGAAGTTAGGATGAAGGATTAAGTTGTAAGGATCTTTGTAAGGCAGATTCCCAATACAAAGATGCACTGCATCAAAATCTTCTACACCATAAGATGTTGTTAATCTGAATTGATTATTAGGAAGTATTCTTATAGTCTGAACTATTTCTTTTACTACTTTAGCTTTCGACTGTTTAAGCCAATCCTTCATTCGCTCTGTTAAATAGTTGCCAAATAACTGCCTAGGATAATATTTAAATCTGGGATTTTCTTCACCTTGTTCTAGCAACCAATGAACAAAATCATCTTCCTCTTCAGGGATTATAGTTGTAAATTCTGCAGGCACATTCATAAGTAAGTTTTCATTATCTTTTTGATAAGGTATTCCTGTACCAAAGGTACGCTCATCTCCAAAGCAAGTTATATCCAAGGATTGGTTTCTTTCTTTTTCTTTAGTCCATTCTCTAAGCACACTAATACCTGCAACACCCATTCCAATAATAGCAATTTTCATTTTATTTTCTCCTTATTAAATTAGTCGTTTTATAATAATAGATCAACACTATAAAACTCTGTTAAGTCTTTTATTTTTATATTTTCACTACTTTTGTACAAGAGATTTTATCATGCAAAGTTATTTTTTCCTTATTAAAAAATATATATATTAATACAAAAGGAAAAAAAGCTAGTGAAAAATATTTTATTATAGTTCTAGTTATTATTTGTATTAAACTCAAAGGTTTATCTTTTATAGATACTATTGTAAGTCCCATAATTCTCATACCTATGTCACGTTTTATTAAGATGATACTTATACTTTCTACAATAATTATACATATTAAAGCAGGTAATATTATTTTAATTATTACCAGAAACTCTAAAGGTAGCCTTAATAAATCTAAAAACACTGTGGGTAAACATATCATGTACTTTAATAGCCATAATATTAACCATCCATAACCTGGATCATTTCCGAATATGAAATAACTTGGAAATATTATTAAGCTAAGCCCTCCAAGCAATATCATTGAAGGTAAAAAAATTATAACTTTATTTAAAATATGTGCAGCAATTCTCTTAACTATCATTTAGCACCCCAAACTCTTACTTATATATATTAATAACATTTTCACTAATTGTCTTAATTAAAGGCTTTTCTTTTCCTATATTATATCAGTTAGATTAGCTTAATTCTATTAATCTTAATCTTATGCATAAGGCTATATAATTTGGCATAAAGATATAACATACTCTTTTTTTATCTCTACATAAAAAAACCTCTTAAGAACAAGAGGTCTTTGCTACTATTTTTTGATTTAATTTAAACACAAACTTCTCAAAGTTTTCTTAAGTAGGTTCTATTTATGGGCCTGTATCCCTCTACTTACTCTATTCTATAAAATCTTGATATTTTATCCCTCGTTCTTAGTAAGCTTTTTCTAAAATCTCCATAACTCTATCCAATGTAACTTCCACTGGATTAACAATAGCTGCACCATCATTTATTGCTGTTTTTGCAATAGTTTCAAAATCCTCTTTTTTTACTCCAACATCTCTAAGCTTTATAGGTAATCCTGAAATCTTATTTAAATCTAGAATATACTTTTGAATCTCGTCTATACATCTTCTACCTCTTTCTGCCTTTGGAGTTTCACTATAGATATCTGGTCCAGAAAAAGCAAGCAATATTCTGGCATAGTCTTTTTCACAAAGTGCCAGATTAAGCTCCATACAATGTGGAAGTAATATTGTCATTGCATCTCCATGAGCTATCCCAGAAACAGCACCACAAGCGTGGCCTATAGCATGGATTATTCCAACCATAGAATTGGAAAAAGCTACTCCAGCCATTAAAGAAGCGTTTGCCATTGCAAGTCTTGCTTCTTCATCTTTACCATTTTCTACTGCTTTTTTTAAATAATTCGCAATTAATTCTATTGAAGTTAAAGCATATACAGTACTTAATGGATTCTTTTGAAGCCCAGTAATAGCTTCTATGCTATGAGTTAAGGCATCTATACCAGTAGAGGCAGTTAGCTTAGCAGGTAGAGATAGAGTCATTCTTGCATCTAGAACTGCCACATCAGGTAGAATACTATAAGATATAAACTCCATCTTAACATTTCTTGTAGTATCTGCAATTACAGATACTAAAGTTGCTTCAGAGCCAGTACCAGAAGTACTTGGTACTACAATAAGGGGCTTTAATCTTCCTCCTAATATTTCTAATCCCATATGTTCTTTTAAATCAGATGCCTCAGTAGATACCAACATATTTACTCCTTTAGCTGTGTCAATCACTGAGCCTCCACCTATTGCAACTATACTGTCACAATTCTTTTCCCTATATAATTTACTAATCTCGTTTACTATTTCCACAGAAGAATCCTGGGGAATATCCTTAAAAATAGGTCCGATTTCTATATTAGATTGCTCCATAGAGTCTGTAGCAATCTTTAACTGACCATTTTTTATCATAGATTTAGTAGTTAATATAAGGGGCCTGTTGGCGCCCAAGTTGATTAACTCAAAAGGTATATTTTCTATTGCATTTCTTCCTGAAATAACTTTTACTGAATTCAGAAACTCATAATATTCAGGTAACATAATATATCTCCTCCTTTATTTAGAATAATAAACGTAAATATGCTTTAATTTTAGATGATGAACGAACTGGCATTTCTTTTAATATGTTCTTGGTAATAAATTTTGGAAATAAATAGGCTTCTACAAAATATAAAATACGTATAAAAGGCATACTTTGAATAAGGTCCCCTTTGACAATAAATCTATGTTGAGCGTATCCTTCATAAACTCCTATCTGTCCAAGAACAAGCAAAAAAGCTCCTTCATAACTTTTGAAAATAATTGAAAGATCAGGAACCAATTCATATTTGCTACCAAGATATTTAAATTCATCCCCCATCTTCTTTACTGCTACCTTTGTATCCGTATTAAGAACTTTCAATTCTATTATAAAACCATCTTCATAAAACTTAAGTTCTTCTTTTACAGCTTCTTCGATTTTGGAACAAGACACTAAACCCTTACCCAAAAGTTTAAATCCTATATTTACAACAAACTTTTTGAATCCCATATTTGTCACCTCCTAATGAAAGTTTTATTTAATGTCAGTCGGTCAACCAACCGATAACATATAAAAAATTTATTTCCATTATACTACATATTATATCATTGTAATGAATCTATTATCTTAACTTATCATTATTGACATTTATTATAATATCTACAATTTCATTTACTGGTATATCCTTTGCTCCACACATTCTTTGAATAATTAAGCCATCAAGAAGAGCTAATACTAAATAAGATAATGCAACATTGTCTCCATTTTTTTTAGGAAGCACCTTGTTCAGGCCAAACATAAGCATTTCTCTCCACTCATTATATTGTTTTTCAAATTTCTCTGCTAATAAATTATTGGCTGTTATTGCATCATTAATAAGGTAAAGGTGTAATCTCCCTCTTGTTTCAGCTTGAAGAATTTTTTCAAATAAGGTTTTAAGAATTGTTTCAGCTAATACATTAGTTGTATCAACATTATCTACCCATGCTATTAATTCATCTGTAATTTTTCTTAAATTTCTATCAGCAATATCATAAACTATATCTTCCTTTGCAGAATAGTAATAATATAATGTGCCTTTACTAATACCTGCTTCTTCAGAAATCCTTTTTAAACTTGTTTCCTTTATTCCCAGTTCACTTATTAAACCAGATGCTACAGTAAGAATATGAAGTCTCATATCAACTATATGTCTTGACTCTCTATTTTTCTGAACATTTTCTTTTTCCATAATAATCTCCTTTATATTTCAGCTGTCGGTCACTCGACCGATAACTAAATTATATATGTTTCTAATCCAATTGTCAATAAAAAGAATCAAGCACTATTTATATTTATATACCTACCATTTCTTACGGAATTCCCATTCCACATAGTCCACATCATGGATTAGAATGCCACCAAAGAGACTACCATCCCGATATTCAATTCTTTCGAATACTCCAATGATTCCTATTTTATTGAATTTCGTTGGATATAAAAAGAAGCTCTCATTCTCGAAATCAAAGTCTTTCGTTACATAGGCTTGAGTTTTATTTATGGGGAGGTTATCACTTATATAGACCAGATGGTGCTTTCTGATTTCCAACTTATCTATACCGTCCTCTGTTGTCCATGTACCGATTATTTCTTGCTTTAAGCCGGTCCTCTTCAATACTTTGGTATAACTTGGAGTAGGCTGTATCCCACTAATGTTCCAGTATATCCCTTGGATGAGGCTAAATCCAGCAATAAATACTACCACTACAAAGGGTATGGCCAGTAAGACTATTATAAGCTTTTTCATCTTATTTTCTCCTCCTCTTTTGATAATCAAAGCCGTTAATCAAATTATTTTGAATTATCTTTGTTTATCCATTTAATTATACTAAATATTCAATCTTTATACCCTAGCCTAAACGGCTAGTTTTAATAATGAGCACACTAAAAAGCTATACTCATTATCACACTGAGTATAGCTTTTCATTTTATTTCTTCTTTAAAATTGTAAACCTTATTAATCTTATTCTTATGTCTAAAGACTTCATTTTAAATAAAAATTAGCAATATATAAGCGTCGCTAAAAAGTTTGACCATTGCAAAATTGCGAAACTATAGATATTTAGAAATTCTCCTAATTAGTAACTTTCTTTACCTATATTAGATAAATAATTTTGGGAATAATCTCTATAATTATTTATTTTTATTAAGGCGTAGGGAATAACAACTTATTCAGATCCTGATAATCAGAATTCCATTTAAATACATCTACTAACCAAACTCCGTTTTCTTCAATCATAACAATATCACCTGATACCGAAACTGCCTCATCTACCCCATTAACAAATGATACTCTAAGTGATAACAAATAAATATAGTGAACTCTTCCATCTTCATAAGTCTTTGCTTCTTTTACATCAAGTGAATCAACTTTAATATTATAATTTGTATCTTGTCTTATTAATTCCGCCCAGGGTATAAACCTATTGGATACAGCATTATCAAAAGCTCTATCAGTCATTAAATATCCATAATCTTTTATTAATGATTCACCATACTCTTCAATACTATATTGGCTAGTCGCTCCAGAATAAAAAACATCCCGAACATATTTTGTAGATTCCAGATCTTCTGGTGTCGTAACAATTTCAAGAAATTGCTCAGCATAATATTTTGAATCTTTCACAGGATTAGTCATTAAACCAACAAAAGCAATTATAAGTATAATAAAAGTTATAAAAATAATATAAAACTTTGGTTTCTTGTAATTTAATATATTCTTAATTCTTCCCTTTGTATTATTTTCTGCAAAGGCTAATGGAGACCCACCTATGATTTTTCTGCCTAAAGATAAGGATAAAAGAGAGTTTGAATAGTCTTTCTTGATTTCATTACCTAATTCCCTAATTACCTTTTCATCGCAGGATAATTCCATATCCTTGCTCATAAGGATAAAAGCTAGCCATACTAAAGGGTTGAACCAGTGAATTGATAATACTACAAATGTTATAAACTTAATTATATGGTCATATCTTTCTATATGGGTTTGTTCATGCTTTATAA
>CAYZDC010000002.1:0-10320 GCA_964477045.1 uncultured Tissierellaceae bacterium
TATTTTCGGCATTATTAGGTGCTTTAGTTATTTATTTATTAAACTTTTTTAAAATTTTACACTTTAAAAGAGAAATAAAAACTCTAAATAAAAAAAGTGAGTCTGTGGACTCGGATATACAAGTGCTTAATAATAAAATCTTAATATTAGAAGAAGAAAAAAATGGTTTATTGAAAGTTATTGAGGAAAAAGAAGCTCAAGTTAATACATTAGTAGATATAAATACTGAATTACCACCAAATCAGAACAATTAAAGGGAATTTAGTAGAATTAATCTTCTAAAAATGATAGAATTTAGATATTGTTATAGTATCTAAATTCTTTTTAATTGGAGTGATTTAAATTTGGAGAGATGGTTCATTAAAAATAATGGTGTAGATCCATTAATAATTGCAAAAGATTTAGGTATAAATGAAATTATATCTAAAATTTTAATAAATAGAGATATAATAGATTATAAGGATATTGAAATGTTTTTAAACCCTAAGCTAGAAAGCTTACACTCACCTACCTTAATGATGGATTTGGAATTAGGAGCAAGTATAATTAAAGAAAAAATTGAAAAAAATAAAAAGATTAGAATAGTTGGAGATTTTGATGTTGATGGAGTTATATCTGTATACATCTTATATATTAGTTTAAAAAATTTAGGTGCTAATGTTGATTTTACAATTCCTGATAGGGTACAAGATGGATATGGTATAAACAATGAAATTATTCAAAAAGCAAAACAAGAAGGTATAGATACTATTATTACATGTGACAATGGTATTTCTGCAATAGAACAAGTAAAGAGGGCCAAAGAATTAGGACTTACAATGATTATTACAGATCATCATGATTTACCATATATTGAAGAAGATGGAGTTAAAAAATATACTATTCCAGAAGGGGATGCTGTAATAAATCCTAAGAGATTGGACTGCGATTATCCTTTTAAAAAACTTTGCGGAGCAGGTGTTGCATATAAGTTAATTCAACAAATTCATTTTTTATTCCATATTAATCCTGAGGAAACCCATTTATTATTAGAATTTGTAGCTATTGCAACTGTTTGTGATGTGGTTGACTTAGTAGATGAAAACAGAATAATTGTAAAAAAAGGATTGGAACTTATAAATAAGACTAAAAATATTGGTCTTAAAAATCTTATAATAGAAAGTGGTATAAATAATTCAAATATTACTGCTTATCATTTAGGATTTGTAATAGGTCCTACAATTAATGCTTCTGGTAGATTGGAATCAGCCTTGTTGTCATTAGAATTACTAATGGAAAAAGAAGAAGATAAAGCTGCTCAGATGGCAAAGAACTTAAGAAGTATAAACGAAGAAAGAAAAAGGATGACATCTGAAGGATTAGAGGGTATTATAGAAAAAATAGAGCAATCTTCCTTAAAGAATGATAAAATACTAGTTATATTTGAACCTGAAATACATGAAAGTATAGCTGGCATAATAGCTGGTAGAATTAAAGAACTGTACTACAAACCTACAATCGTATTAACTAAAGGTCTAGAGGGAGTTAAAGGTTCCGGTAGATCCATAGAAGAATACAATATGTTTGAGGAGCTGACCAAATGTAAGGAATTATTAAATAGATTTGGTGGACATCCTATGGCTGCAGGGCTTACTTTAGATGAAGACAATATAGATAAACTAAAAATAGATCTTAATAGTAATACAACACTAAGTAATCAAGACTTAATACCTAAGATATATATTGACATGGGTCTACCTATGGAATATATTAATTATGGGTTGGTAGAGGAGTTAAAAGACTTGGAACCTTTTGGAAAAGGAAATTCTAAGCCAATATTTGGAGAAAAATCATTAAAAATTAACAGCCTTTCTATATTAGGTATAAATAAAAATGTTCTAAAATTAAAACTTGAATCTAAAAAAGGTACAACTATGGAAGGAATGTATTTTGGAGATATAGAAGAATTTCAAAATAGACTTATCTTTAAATATGGAAAAGAGGAACTGGAAAAGGCATCTAAAGATATTAAAAATAAGGTTTTGCTAGATATTGTATATAATCCAAATATAAACGAATATATGGGTAATACTAAATTACAACTTATAATACAAAAGTATAGATTTTAAAATATAATAGAAAAGTGAAGAAGGTGTAAATCATGTTAGAAAACCTATTAATGAGAATTGAACAATATAACCCAAATGCTGATTTAAAGTTAGTAGTGAAAGCATTCCACTTTGCTGAATCTGCCCATGAGGGTCAACTAAGAAACTCAGGTGAAAAGTTTTTCATTCATCCTTATAATGTTGCCTTAATACTAGCAGATCTAAACATGGATACATCTACTATAATAGCAGGGCTTCTTCATGATGTAATTGAAGATACAAATAAATCCTATGAAAAAATAGAAGAAGAATTTGGAACTGAAATTGCTGATTTAATAGATGGAGTTACAAAGTTAAAGATGTTGCAATACAAAACAAAACAAGAGAACCAAGCTGAAAACCTAAGAAAAATGGTTTTGGCAATGGCAAAAGACATAAGAGTAATTATTGTAAAACTAGCTGATAGGCTTCACAATATGAGAACTTTAGAATACATGACCGATGAAAAGAAAAAAGAAAAAGCACTTGAAACTTTGGAAATTTATGCTCCATTGGCACATAGATTAGGTATTTCAAAAATTAAATGGGAATTAGAAGACCTGTCACTGAGATACTTAGACCCAGATAATTACTATGATCTGGTAGAACGTGTATCAAAGCGTAGAAAAGAAAGAGAATCATATATCGCTGAGATAATAGAGAATTTAAAAATAAAACTTGAAGAAGTTGAAATAAATTGTGATATTAGTGGAAGACCAAAAAACTTCTATAGTATATACAAAAAAATGGTACATCAAGGCAAAGCTTTTGAACAAATATTTGATCTTACAGCTATTAGAGTCTTAGTGGATAATGTAAAAGATTGTTATGGTGTACTTGGAATTGTTCATACCTTATGGAAGCCATTACCAGGACGCTTTAAAGACTATATTGCAATGCCAAAACCTAATATGTACCAATCACTTCATACTACAGTCATTGGTCCTAGAGGAGAAATATTTGAAGTGCAAATACGTACCTGGGAAATGCACAAGACTGCAGAATATGGTATAGCAGCTCACTGGAAGTATAAAGAAGGTGCATCTAAAGGCGATAATTTCGATACAAAACTTACATGGCTAAGACAATTATTAGAATGGCAAAGTGATTCTAATGATCCTAGAGATTTTATGGAAACATTAAAAATAGACTTTTTTACAGATGAAGTCTTTGTATTTACACCTAAAGGAGATGTAATTAATTTACCTGAAGGATCTACTCCTATAGATTTTGCCTATAGAGTGCATACAGAAGTTGGAAATAAATGTGTTGGAGCAAAGGTAAATAGCAGAATCGTTCCTCTTAACTATAAGCTGCAAAACGGTAATATAGTTGAAATAATTACATCATCAAATAGTGGGCCAAGTAGAGATTGGCTAAAAATAGTAAAAACCAATCAAGCTAAATCTAGAATAAAGCAATGGTATAAATTAAAGGATAAGGATTTAAATGTAGCTAAAGGTAAAGAAATGTTAGAGCGAGAAATAAAAAAACTTGGCTATAAACCATCTGAAATACTTAAAGATGAATGGATTAAAAATGTATCCAATAAACTTAGTATAAATAGCCTTGAAGACTTATATGCTTCTTTAGGCTATGGAAATATAACTTTGAGTCAAGTAATAGGAAGATTAAAAGAATATTATAATGAATTATTTAAAATAACTGACGAAAAAGCTTATATTGAAGAAAAAATACAAAAGCCACAGCAAGATAAAAAAATCAAACCAACTCAAGGAGTAATAGTTAAAGGTGTAGATAATATAAAAATCAGACTCTCTAAATGTTGTAATCCAGTTCCTGGTGATGAAATAATTGGTTTCGTTACACAAGGTAGAGGTGTGTCTATTCATAGAACAGATTGCCCTAATATAGTTAATACTGACGGATTAGAGAGATTTATTGATGTGGAATGGGATATTCAAAAGGATTCATCTTATAATGCAGAGATTCAAGTAACTGGTACAGACAGACCTGGTCTTTTAGCTGAAATCGCCTTAAAAATTAATGAAGCAGATATAGGATTATTGTCTATGAATGCAAGAACTAATAAGGAAAAAGTAGTAATTATTAATATGACTTTAGAAATTAAAGATATAAAACAATTAAGTGATTTAATGGTTAAAGTAAAGAAAATTAGGAGTATAATAGATGTATATAGAGTAACATCTTAGGAGGAAATCAATGAGAGCAGTTATACAAAGAGTTAAAGAAGCAAGTGTAAGTGTGGATAATAAGATAGTGGGAAAAATATCTAAAGGCCTGCTAGTGCTTTTAGGTGTAGGTGACAATGATGATGAAAGTGATGTTTCTTACCTAGTTGATAAAACCATAGGTTTAAGAATTTTTCAAGACCTCAATGATAAAATGAATTTATCTGTTTTAGATATTACTGGTGAAATATTAGTTATATCTCAATTTACACTTTATGGAGATGTAAGAAAAGGAAAAAGGCCTAGTTTTACTAGGTCTGCAAATAGTCAAGTAGGCAAAGCATTATATGAAGATTTTATAAAGAAAATGGAATCAAGTGGAATTAATATTGAGAGTGGTGTATTTGGAGCCCACATGGATGTTCATTTAATAAATGATGGGCCTGTTACTATTCTTGTTGATAGCAAAAGAGATTTTTAGGAGGGATTTAATTGAAAGTAATTAGAATGGCTGCTGGTATATATGCTGCTAACTGCTATATTGTCTACTCAGAAAAGACCAAGGATGGAATTATTGTAGATCCAGGTGGAGATTCAGATGATATATTGGATTTTATAAATGAAAGAACTATAAATATAGACTATATTATTTTAACTCATGGACATGGAGATCATATTGGTGGTGTAATTTCTTTAATAAACAAATTGAAAGTTCCGCTATTGATTCATGAAGAAGATATAGATATGATATCAGATGCAAATATGAATTTATCTAATATTATGCCATCAGGTCCAGTTGAGCTAAAGGCTGATAGGCTTCTGAAAGATGGAGATATAATAAAATTTGGAGATTTGGAAGCAGAAATCATCCATACACCAGGTCACACCAAAGGTGGCATATCTATTAAAATAGGTGACAACCTTATTACAGGGGACACACTATTTCAAGGCTCTATCGGTAGAACTGACTTAATTGGTGGAGACTATGATACTATTATCTCATCAATAAAGGAAAAATTATTAATATTTCCAGACCATACTATAGTTTGGCCTGGTCATGGGGCAGAATCTACTGTAGGAATTGAAAAAAGAAATAATCCATTTTTAAGATAAGGAGTTAAGATGATTACTTTATTTATCTCAGGCCATGGTTATCAGCACGATTTATATGAATTGATACGAGTATTTTTACCAGAAGAAGAAATAGTATTCATAGAGAGCAAAGGGGAATTTAAGGAACAAGGATATCTATTAGAGAGTATACTTTATAGAGACAAAACTGGTTCTAAAGTTATTTCAAAAATTTCAAAAAAAGATGAAACCCTATACACTGATACTATAGATATAAGTAGTATTAATATAGAAGTTTACTCTTATAAACAAATTTTAAAACTTGTAATAAAAAAATCTATTTATAACCTACTTTCAAAGATGACTGATACAGCAGTTCCTTGGGGAATATTAACAGGTATTAGACCCAATAAAATAATGCATAATTTATTAGATATAGGATATTCTAAGGATAAGGCAATAGAAATATTAGTGGAAGATTATAAAATTCATAAAAGTAAAGCTAAGCTTTTATCACAAATATGTAATGTTCAAAGAAAACATTTATATCCAACTCATAAAGACAAGTATAGTATTTATATAAGTATTCCATTTTGTCCAAGTATTTGTTCATATTGTTCTTTTTCTTCTCTAGGAATAAATAAATACAAAGATATTATAGAATTTTATATTAATAGTTTAATTTATGAAATTGAAGAAACCAGTAAACTTATGAAGGATAAAAAACTGAATACAGTTTATATAGGAGGGGGGACTCCTACTTCTATTTCAGTTTTATATTTAGATAGAGTAATTGAAGCTATTTATAAAAATTTTGGTGAAAGTATGATAGAGTTCACAGTAGAGGCTGGTAGACCTGATACTATCAATAAAGAAGTTTTATCTATGTTAAGAGAGAATAAAATTAACAGAATTAGTATAAATCCTCAGACCATGGAAGATTCAACTCTAAAGAGAATAGGCAGAATGCATAGTTCAAAAGATATTATTGACAGTTATTATTTAGCCAGACAGTTTGGATTTTCTAGAATTAATATGGATTTAATAATTGGACTTCCAGGAGAAGGAATAAGCGAAATTAAGAGAACTTTAAATGAAGTAATGAAATTAGACCCTGAAAACTTAACTATACATAGTCTTTCATTGAAGAAAGGTTCTGCTTATAAGGAAAATATTGGGGCTATAAATCATATAAATAATTTCCAAGCAGATAATATTGTAAATGAGATCTACAATTCTTTAAACATGATGAATTTACATCCCTATTATTTATATAGACAAAAACAAATTACTGGAAAACTAGAAAATATTGGCTATAGTAAAGAAGGTATGGAATGTATTTATAATATATCTATGATGGAAGAAAAAGAAACCATTATAGGACTAGGCATGGGAGCAGTTTCAAAAATTTACAGTGTTGATTGTAATAGAATTACAAGGCTACCAAATTTCAAAGGTATTAATGATTACATTAATAGAATAGACGAATTAATAAAAAATAAGAAAGAGGTGTTGTTATGAATTATTCAGAATTAAGTTTAAAAATGCATGAAGACAACAAAGGGAAAATAGAGGTAAGATCAAAAATTAAAATTGAAACAAGGGATGATTTAAGCATAGCTTATACTCCAGGAGTAGCTGAACCATGTAGAAAAATACATGCTAATAAGTCAGATGTATATAAATACACAGCCAAAGGAAATTTAATAGCAGTAGTAACTGATGGAACAGCTGTATTAGGTTTAGGTGATATTGGGCCAGAGGCAGCAATGCCTGTAATGGAAGGGAAAGCTATATTATTCAAAGAGTTTGGTAATGTAGATGCAGTGCCTATACTATTAAATACAAAAGATGTAGATGAAATTGTGGAAACTATAGTTAGAATAAGTCCTACCTTTGGAGGAATTAACTTAGAAGATATTTCGGCTCCTAGATGCTTTGAAATAGAAAAAAAATTAAAAGAACAATTAGACATACCAATATTTCATGATGATCAACATGGCACTGCTGTTGTAGTAAGTGCTGGATTAATTAATGCTTTGAAAATTGTAGGTAAAAAGTTTGAAGACATAAAAGTAGTTTGTAATGGTGGTGGAGCAGCTGGTGGAGCCATTGTAAAAATGCTATTAAGCCTGGGAGTAAAAAATGTACTTATGTTAGATAGAAAAGGGATTATTTATAGAGGTTCACCTACTAATGATTGGTCAAAAGAAGAATTAGCAAATTTAACAAACAAAGAAAATATTCAAGGTAGTTTAAAAGATGCTATGGTTGGAGCAGATGTATTTATAGGAGTATCAGCTGCCAATGTGGTAGACGTTGATATGGTAAAATCCATGAATAAAGATGCTATAATTTTTGCTATGGCAAATCCAATACCAGAAATTTTACCTGACTTAGCCAAAGAAGGTGGAGCTAGAGTAGTCGGAACAGGAAGATCAGATTTTCCTAATCAAATAAATAATGTTTCGGCATTTCCAGGGATTTTTAGAGGAGCTTTAGATGCAAGAGCAAGTGATATTAACGATGAGATGAATATAGCAGCAGCTTATGCAATTGCAAGCATGGTTAGTGATGATAACTTAAAAGAAGACCATATTATACCAGATGCTCTTAATAAAGAAACTGCAGATGCTGTAGCAAAAGCAGTTAAACAAGCAGCTATAGATTCAGGAGTAGCTAGAATATAAATTAGTATTGCAATAAAAATAATAAACTGATAAAATGTATAGTAATAAAATATTAAATACTAGGATAAGGAAATGATTAATTTCATTAATTATAGAGAGTCGGTGAGGGTGGAAATCCGATATTAATATTTTAGTTTAGACACCTTTGAGTAAATAATCTGTAAGGATTAATTCGCTAATGGCGTTAAAATTTTGAGTGAGGAATACCTAATTAGGGTGGTACCGCGAGAAAACCTCTCGTCCCTGAATATCAGAGATGAGGGGTTTATATTTTTTGAGGAGGGTTATTATGAGTGAAAAGATGGGAAATTTAAGAAGAACTAATATGTGCGGCGAACTAAGAAAAGAAGATGCTGGTAATGAAGTAGTATTAATGGGTTGGGTACAAAGAGAAAGAAACTTAGGATCTCTTTTATTTATAGATATTAGAGACACTACAGGAATATCTCAAATCGTCTTTGATGATACATTGCCAGAAGGAGTATTTAAAAAGGCAGAAAAAATAAGATCTGAATTTGTAATAGCTGTTAAGGGTATTGTAAGAATCAGACAATCAGTTAATAATGAAATTCCTACAGGAGAAGTAGAGGTTTTAGTAAAGGAATTAAAAATATTAGATGAGGCTCAAACAACACCAATATATGTAAAAGATGATGATAATGTTTCTGAGACTATGAGGTTAAAATATAGGTATTTAGATTTAAGAAAACCATCAATGCAAGAAACACTAAAATTAAGAGCTAAAACATCTAAAGTTATTAGAGATTTTTTCTATGAAAATAATTTTGTAGAAATAGAGACACCTATGTTAACAAAACCTACTCCTGAAGGAGCTAGGGATTATTTAGTGCCCAGCAGAGTTAACCCTGGTAAATTCTATGCATTGCCACAGTCGCCACAATTGATGAAGCAGCTACTAATGGTGTCAGGCATGGATAAGTACTATCAAATAGTTAAATGCTTTAGAGACGAGGATTTAAGGGCTAACAGACAACCTGAATTTACTCAAATAGATGTAGAAATGAGTTTTGTTGATGTAGAAGATGTACTAGAAATAAATGAAAAGTTCTTATTTAAATTATTTAAAGAAATAAAAGATATTGAAATAGGTTTACCAATAAAAAGAATGACCTATAAAGATGCTATGGAAAAGTATGGAATTGACAAACCAGATTTACGTTTTGGATTTGAATTAGTAGATATTTCAGATTTAGTGAAAGATTCTGGATTTAAAGTATTTAGCCAGGCTGTTGCCAATAATGGTTCTGTTAGGGGTATTAACATTAAAGGTTATGGTGATAATTTTACAAGAAAAAACATTACGTCTCTTGAAGAATATGCTAAAACCTATGGAGCAAAAGGATTAGCTTGGATTAAGATAACAAATGAAGGTATTACATCTCCAATAGCTAAATTTTTTAATGAAGAAGAATTTAACTTAATTTTAGAGAAAATGAATGGAGAAGTTGGAGACTTGATCCTTTTTGTAGCAGATAGTGAAAGTGTGGTTTTTGATAGCTTAGGGAATTTAAGAAATGAAATAGCCAAAAGACTAGAAATCATTGATGAAGATGATATTAATTTAGTTTGGATTACAGAGTTTCCATTATTTGAATATGATGATGAAGAAAAGAGATATGTGGCAAAACATCATCCTTTCACTAGTCCAATGGAAGAAGATATTCATCTTTTAGAATCAGATCCTGGTAAGGTCAGAGCTAAGGCTTATGATATAGTTATTAATGGAGATGAAATGGGTGGAGGAAGTATTCGAATAAGCAACTCTCAATTACAAAGTAAAATGTTTAAGGCTTTAGGTTTTACAGAAGAAGAAGCAGAAGATAAATTTGGATTCCTTCTAGAAGCCTTTAAATACGGTACACCACCTCATGGAGGTATTGCTTATGGTTTAGACAGGCTGATAATGACTCTTGCAAATAAAACTAATATTCGTGATGTTATAGCATTCCCTAAAACTCAGTCTGCCACATGTTTATTAACTGATGCACCTACTAAAGTGTCACAAAAACAATTATCTGAAGCTCATATTTCAGTAAACAAGGGCAAAGATGAATAATAGATTTAGTAGATCCGGTCTTCTTATAGGCGCTGATGGGATGGAAAAACTATCCAATTCCACAGTGGCTATATTTGGAATTGGTGGCGTAGGTAGCTATGCTGCTGAAGCATTAGCTAGGACAGGAATTGGGAAGATTATTTTAGTAGATTATGATATAATAGATATAAGCAATATAAATAGACAAGTTCATGCGACTACAT
>CAYZDC010000002.1:10330-23022 GCA_964477045.1 uncultured Tissierellaceae bacterium
AGGTATGTTCAAGGTTGAAGCAATGAAAGAAAGACTAATGGAGATAAATCCGGATATAGAGGTTATTATATTCAAAGAGAAATATAATAAGGATACAAAATATGTATTATTATCTCCTGATTATGATTATATTGTGGATGCTATTGATATGATTTCATCAAAATTAGATTTAATTGTTTCAACAAAGATATTAGGGATTCCTATTATAAGCTCTATGGGAGCAGGAAATAAATTAAACCCTACTCAATTTAGAGTAAGTGATATTTATTCAACATCCATAGATCCTATGTCTAGAGTTATGAGAAGGGAGCTAAAAAAAAGAGGTATTGATAATTTGAAAGTTGTTTGGTCAGATGAGATACCTATGAAGATTAATATGGAAGTTGAAGATATAAGAAAAGCAATTCCAGGAAGTATTTCATTTGTACCACCAGTAGCAGGTCTGATTATTGCTTCGGAAGTTATAAAAGATTTAATCCAGTAGGAGGTTATGATTATGGAACAAGTAGGTTTCGTTAGAGATATTAAAGATGGAAAAGTAGAATTAGAAATTAAACGAGTTTCTGGTTGTGGAGAAAACTGTAAAGGCTGCGGTAGTAGTTGTGATATACCAGCTCATATAATTACTCTACCAAATAAAATAAATGCTCAAATTGGTGATTTTGTAGAAATAAAAGGTGAACCTAAAAAGTTTATAAAATATGCCATGATTGTATACATGATTCCAATTATCTTTTTAATTGGAGGAATTGCCCTGGGAAGTAATTATTTTAAAGGAATAGGAAATCCTAATTATGAATTATTGAGTTTTGTCACAGGCTTAGTAGCCATAATCATATCTTATTTCTTTGTTAGACTTATAGATAGAAGGATCTTAAGAAAAGGCGAAGAATCTGTAAGATTAATAAAAATAATTTAGCTTGTTATTAAATGTTTTGCCGATTTCGTTTCTTGAAGTTTTTTATAGAGCGGGAAAATACTGTTGCTGTAACAATTCCAATGGCAATGGCAGCAGCTACAAAAAAAGTTTGTGCTCCAAAATTTGCAGCATTTACAAAGTCCTTATCAACTAAATATAACATTGTATAATAAGTGCCAGCACCAGGAACCAGGGATACTATACCTGGAGTTATAAAAACTGTTGCTGGTTTTCTGTATTTAATGGCCAAAGCTTCTCCAAAAATACCTACACAAAAAGAAGCTATAAAAGTTGCAGCTATAGGGCCACCTAAATTATTTGCAAAAAAATAATAAACAATCCAAGAAATAGCGCCTGAAAACCCAGTAGGAATAATTGAAGAAAAGGGCGCCCCAAAAAAAATCCCAAAGCCAATTGTTGCTATAAAAGATATTACAAATTGGAACAAATATGTGAATAAATATGTCATTATATTACTCCTTTCAAATAGAAATTAAGTACAACCCCTACTCCAAAAGCTATAGCTAAAGCAGCAAATATGGCTTCCATCCCTTTAGATTGTCCCGATAAAAAATCACCTGACATTGTGTCTCTAACTGCGTTAGTCATAGATACCCCTGGAACCAGATACATAATGGAACCAATAATAATCATATCTAAATTTTCTCCAAATCCAACTATAATAGTTATATAAGAGAATATAGATGCCAAAAATGCTCCTATAAAATTCTCAAGAAAAAAAGTTAATTCAAATTTAGATAATTTGCTCAAAATCATAATTACTGTAAAACTTACTAATATACAAGAAAGAAAATCTCTTATTGTACCACCAAACATTAGTGAAAAACATGCTGCAGCTACACCACCAAAAGCAGCCTTTATTACTGGAGGGTAAGGTTTGGTTTTATCAATAAGGGTTAAGACTTTTAAACCTTCTTCAATACTCATGTCTGTTTCTACAAATCTTCTAGAAAACTCATTTACCTGGCTTATAATATTTAAATTTATTGATAAATTTCTAATCCTTCTTAAATAAGTAAAAACTTCATTATCATATTCTAAGGATATAAATATGCCGGCTGGAGTAACAAAGGGATGCACATTGCTCACATTTTCTCTTGAGTTACAAATTCGCTGTATTGTATCTTCAACTCTATAAATTTCAGCACCACTTTTCAACATTATTTGCCCAGCAAATATTGCTAAAGTTAAAAGACTTTTCACTTCTTCTCTGTTTTTAATATTTATTTTAACCATTATTACACCTACTTTATTAATATTCTTGTATTTATGGGTTAAAAACTATATAATTAGATTGATAGTATTATATAACAAATATGGACTATAGACAAAAGAATAACAAAATAAATTATATAATATAAGGAGGCTAATTGTAAATGAATTTTAAATCATTAGAGGAAAAAGACCCAATTATAATGGGGTTAATACAGGAAGAAATAGGTAGACAGCAGAAACATATTGAGTTAATTGCATCAGAGAACTTTGTGTCAAAGGCTGTAATGGAGGCAATGGGTAGCCAATTAACGAATAAGTATGCAGAAGGATATCCTGGAAAAAGATATTATGGTGGCTGTGAAGTAGTAGATAAAGTTGAAACTTTAGCTATAGAAAGATTAAAAGAACTTTTTGGAGCAGAACATGCCAATGTACAACCTCATTCAGGATCAAATGCAAATCTAGGTGTTTACTTTGCAACTTTAAAACCAGGAGATAAAGTATTAGGAATGAATCTTTCCCAGGGTGGGCATTTAACACATGGTAGTCCTGTAAATATATCTGGAGTCTATTATAACTTTGTTGCATATGGTGTAGACAAAGAAACTGAGGTAATTGACTATGCTGAAGTGAGAGAAATAGCTCTTCGAGAAAAACCAAAAATGATAGTTGCAGGTACTAGTGCATATGCAAGGTCAATTGATTTTTCTAAATTTAGAGAAATAGCTGATGAAGTAGGGGCTTATTTAATGGTAGATATGGCTCATATTGCTGGACTAATTGCAGCTGGCCTACATCAAAATCCTATACCATATGCTGATTTTGTTACAACAACTACTCATAAAACCTTAAGAGGACCTAGAGGTGGAGCAATACTTTGCTCTGAAAAATATGCTAAAATGATTGATAAAGCTATATTTCCAGGTATTCAAGGTGGACCGCTTATGCATGTAATTGCAGCAAAAGCAGTATCTTTTGGAGAAGCTTTAGAAGATGATTTTAAAGTATACCAACAACAAGTAATAAATAATGCTAAAGCATTAGCTGAAGGATTGTTAGAACATGATTTTAGACTAGTGTCAGGAGGCACAGATACTCATTTAGTTCTTATAGATGTTAGAACTAAAGGCTTAACAGGAAAAAAAGCAGAAGCTTTGTTGGATGATGTTGGTGTTGCTACAAATAAAAACACTATTCCATTTGATCCAGAAAGTCCTTTTGTAACTAGCGGAATTCGTTTAGGAACCCCAGCTATGACTACTCGTGGAATGAAAGAACCAGAGATGAGAGAAATAGCTGAGATAATTAGCTTAGCATTAGATGAAAGAGTAAACAGAGAAGAGATAAAAGCAAAAGTAGAAGCATTATGTAAAAGGTTCCCATTATACTAATAATATAAAGGCCTGCAGAATATTCTGTAGGCCTAGCTTTTATAAAGTATATGAGAATTAATATATATAGGATTAAGGATGGGTTAGAATGGAATTAAGAAATCTTAGTGAAATGAGAAATATAATAGAAGAGGTAGCTAAAGGATCCATAGCAGAAGAATTAGAAATTGTTCCTGGAGATATATTAATAAGTATTAATGATAACAAGGTAAAAGATATTATAGACTATAAGTATTTAATTACAGAAGAATATATTTTAGTTGAAATTTTAAAACAAGATGGAGAGATTTGGGAGTTTGAAATAGAAAAAGAATTCGACGAAGATCTAGGTATTATATTTACAAATCCTTTAATTGATAAAGCTAAGTCATGTCAAAATAAATGTGTTTTTTGCTTTATTGATCAACTACCTCCTAATATGAGGGATACACTTTATTTTAAAGACGATGATTCTAGACTATCTCTTTTACAAGGAAATTTCATAACTTTAACTAACATGAGTGAAGAAGAAATAGACAGAATAATTCAATATAGAATTAGTCCTATAAATATATCCGTTCATACTACAAATCCTGAACTAAGAATAAAAATGTTGAAAAATAAAAAAGCTGGAAATGTGTATGAGATATTGAAAAGATTTCATGAAGTTAGGTTAGAAGTTAACTGTCAAATAGTTTTAGTGCCTGGCATGAATGATGGAGCTGAGTTAAAAAGAACTTTAACTGATCTACAAAAGTTATATCCAACAATAGAATCTGTAGCAGTAGTACCAATTGGTATAACTAAGTATAGAGAAAAGCTAGAAAAGGTAAATTCATATAATAAACTATCGTCTAAAATAGTTTTAGACCAGTTAGCTATTATGCAAAATAAATTTTTAAAGGAATTGGGAACCAGATTTGTTTTTCCTTCAGATGAATTTTTTGCATTGTCCGAAGAGCAGATACCTTCTATTGAGGATTATGAAGGCTTTCCTCAGTTAGAAAATGGAGTTGGCTTAATGAAATCCTTTGAGTATGAAATTGATTTAGAACTAAATAAATTAAAAGATGAAAATATTGAGGAAAAATCCTATATTATAGCCACTGGTACCTTAGCATATAGATTCATGTTAGAAATGGCTAAGAAAATACAGAAAAAATACAATGGATTACAATTAAATGTAGTACCAATAAAAAATGATTTTTTTGGAACTACCATAACAGTATCTGGTTTAGTTACAGGAATAGATTTAATAAGCCAACTAAAGGGTGTTGAAGCAGATGCAGTAATAATACCACAATCCATGTTAAGATGTGATGATGAAGTTTTTTTAGATAATATGACTGTTGCTGAAGTTGCAAAGGGATTAAATACTAAAGTATTAATTTCCAAAGTTGAAGGTAAAAGTTTAATAGATAGTATAAAACAAGGGGTGAGCAAATGAACAAGGGAATTGTATGTATAGTGGGTAGACCTAATGTTGGTAAGTCTACACTGTTCAACAAATTAGTTGGCCATAGAATTGCTATTACAGAAGATATACCAGGAGTAACTAGGGATAGAATATATGCTGAAGGTGAGTGGTTAAGTAAGCATTATACAGTAATAGATACAGGCGGACTTGAACCTGAAAGTGAAGATATTATTATGTCAAATATAAAAAAGCAGGCACAAATTGCTATTGATACTGCGGATGTTATCTTATTTGTAGTAGATGGACGTGAAGGTTTAACTACCACAGACAGAGAAATTGCTGATATTCTTAGAAAGTCAGGAAAAAACGTAATTATAGGATGTAATAAGATAGATACTCCGCATAATCCAGATATAATATATGAGTTTTATGAATTAGGATTAGGAGAACCTATGGTGATTTCTGGAGAACAAGGATTAGGAATAGGAGACTTACTTGATGAAATAGTAAGCTATTTCCCTGAAGATAGAGATACATCTAAAGAAGAAGATATAGTTAGGGTAACTTTCATAGGTAAACCTAATGCTGGAAAATCTTCCTTAATAAACTATATATTAGGGGAAGAAAGAGTTATAGTAACTGATATACCAGGAACTACAAGAGATTCAATAGATAGCTATTTTAAATATGGTGATTCTGAGTACTCATTTGTCGATACTGCAGGTTTAAGAAGAAAAAGAGCAATCTATGAAAAAATTGAAAGATACTCTGTGGTTAGAACCTTAACAGCTGTAGATAGATCCGATATATGTGTTTTGGTCATAGATGCTATTGAAGGGGTAACAGAACAGGATACAAAAATTGCAGGTTATGCCCATGACAATGGAAAGGGTATGGTTATTGCAGTTAATAAATGGGATTTAGTTGAAAAAGATAATAAAACCTATTTAGAATTTGAAAATGAAATACGCTTACAATTAAGCTTTATGAATTATGCCCCTATTGTATTTATATCTGCTATTACTGGACAAAGAGTAAATAAATTATTAGAGCTAATAGAAACTGTAAATAGCAACTACAATTTAAGAGTAAGCACAGGAGTATTAAATGATATTATCAATCAGGCAGTACTAATGAAACAGCCACCATCAGACAAAGGAAGAAGAGCCAGAATATATTATGCCACCCAAGTTAGTGTGAGACCTCCTAAATTTGTCATATTCATTAATGATAAAGAACTTATGCATTTTTCTTATACAAGATATCTTGAAAATCAAATTAGAAATCATTTTGGCTTTATTGGTACTCCAATACAGTTCGAATATAGAGAAAAGAGGAATTAACTATGAGAATATTTTTAACAATATTAATAGCTTATGGTATAGGAAGTTTTTCCTCTGCATACTTTATTGGCAGAGTGTTTAAGAATATTGACATAAGAAAATATGGAAGTGGCAATGCTGGAGCTACAAATGCAATTAGGGTAATGGGGAATAAATTAGGCATAGTAACATTTATATTAGATGTTTTAAAGGGTATTATAGTTGTTTTAGTAAGCAGAGCAATTTTAGGAGATATTGGTGGCTATATTGGAGGATTTGTTGCTGTTATAGGGCATAATTGGCCTATATTTATCGGATTTAAAGGAGGCAAAGGAGTAGCAACATCATTAGGTGTTATTTTTATCCTACATTGGCCAACTGCCATTATATGCTTGTTGCTGGGAATGGTAATTTTTCTTATTACCAGATATGTTTCCTTAGGCTCAATACTTTTTTTATCTTCAACTCCTATAGTAAACGCCATTATAACTAAAGAGTTTGATAAAATGTTTTTTATTACAACGTTACTTTTAGCACTTTTAGCAATTTATAGACATAAAGCAAATTTCCAAAGACTGATTAATGGAACTGAAAATAAATTTGGTAGGTGATATTATGAAGCAAAAGATTGGAGTATTAGGTGGTGGAAGTTGGGGTACAGCACTTTCAGTACTCTTAGCCAATAAAAATATGGATGTAGACATATGGGTAAGGGATAAAGAACAACTAAGAAAAATAATTACAGAAAATGAAAATACAAAGTACTTACCTAATATCAAATTACCTTCTAATTTAAATGTAAATGATGATATAGAAAAATCTATCTATAAAAAGGATGTTATTTTACTTTCTGTACCAACTCATAGTGTTAGACAGTTATTAAATAAGATAAAAAATTATGTTAATAAGGACCAAATTATAGTAAATGTGGCAAAAGGTATAGAAAATAATAGTCTTTTACGAATATCAGAAATTGTGGAAGAAATACTACCCTTAAATAAGTATGCTGTATTATCAGGACCATCTCATGCTGAAGAAGTGGCACTGAATATGCCTACTACGGTTGTATCTGCTTCTACTTATAAATCTGTAGCTGAATATGTACAAGACCTATTCATCACTCCTAATTTTAGAGTTTATACCAATCCGGATATAATAGGAGTAGAGCTTGGTGGTTCTTTAAAAAATGTTATTGCATTAGCTGCTGGAGTATCTGATGGACTTAAATATGGTGATAATACAAAAGCAGCTCTTATGACTAGGGGCATATTTGAAATGGCAAAATTAGGAGAAGAAATGGGAGCTAACCCTGTTACTTTTAGTGGTTTATCAGGAATAGGAGATTTAATAGTTACTTGTACTAGTATGCATAGCCGTAACAGAAGAGCAGGTATATTAATTGGAGAGGGTAAAAATCTAAATAAAGCTGTAGAAGAAATAGGTATGGTAGTTGAGGGAATTAGGACAACAAATTCAACTTATGAGTTAGCAAAACTACATAATATAGATATGCCTATTACAAAAGAATTATATGGAGTACTATTTGAAGGAAATGATGTTACTAAAGCAGTATCTCATTTAATGGTAAGGGACAGAACTCATGAAATGGAAAATATTGTTCAAGATTTTAATGTAAAGTGGTAATACTGGAAGAACAAATCAGTTTAAAATCAGGATAAAATATGGTATACTAGAAATTAGTTAATCCTGACAAAGTTGACATTAAACTAGAGCAAAGGTGATAGAATGTCTTATAATAAAAGAAAGCGAAAAAGAGTAATTAAAAGTTCATTTAGAATTGTGATTATATCTTTTATTTTTATTTATCTTATTTTTAGGTCTGTACCTATATTTTTAGCTAATACAGCAAAAACCATCTTACCTGTGGAAGAATTAGTTGTAAATAAAATTTCCTCAGAAGGCCTTATTATTAAAAATGAAATAGTTTATAAAGCTGAAGGAACCGGTGAACTAGATTCTAAAATCAAAGAAGGAGAAAGGGTTCCTGCTGGAATTGAGATAGCTAATCTTAATTTATTAGAAGACACATCCCAATTAAAATTAGAACTAATAGAAATAGAAAATTCTATCCTATATCTTTCTAAAACAGATACAGAAAGTGAAATTATTCAGGCTGAAAATACTGAAATTTTAAATAAACAAAACAAACTTATAGAAACTTTACAAATTGCTATTAATTTAGGGAATTATGGACAAGTTATAGCAAGCAAAGCAGAATTAGAATTATATAATACTAAGCCTAGCCACATAGTTTTTGCTAATAAGTATGCAGATCAAAGTTTAGAAAGTTTACAGCAAGAGAGAGATGAACTGCTGGACAAGATCAATAGTAATAATATTAGATATTATACTACTAATTCTGGAATTGTATCATATAATATAGATGGCTACGAAAGTCTTTATTTACCACAAGATTTTGAAAACTATACCTATGATAAAATAAATATAGAAAACATCGACAAAGATACAATTGATGAAAATAATGTAAAAAAAGGCTCTGCAGTTTTTAAGATGATTGACAATTTTCAATGGTATATAGCAATTAAAATAGAAGATATAAAAGATATTGTAGATTATGAAATAAATCAAAATATTTGGGTTCAGCTAGAGAATAATGAAAAAGAAATTATTGGTAGAATTATTGCTATTAACCTTACAGATAATAAGGCTGTAATTGTAATAAGATTCAATGATTATCTGCATGAATTTTATAATTTAAGGTTCTTAAATGTGCATATTATACAATCAAAAACAAGTGCATTAAAGATTCCATCTAAGGTAGTAATTGAAAAAGAAGGACAAAAAGGGGTATATATTAAAGAAATAAATGGAATTGTAAAATTTAGACCGATTATAGTATTAAGTGAAGATGAAGACAATGAGTTTACTTATATTCAAAGAGGTGACGATAAAGGATATATTCAATTACCAGGCCTTGAAAATACATCTAAAACTGTTTTATTGTATGATGAAATTTTTATAAGTACAAATAATATTAAAGAAGGGCAAATTTTAAACTAATATGGGGGTAAATCCAATAAATATAAATCTAAAAGAGAATTTATTTAATGTTGAAGAAAAAATAGAAAAATCTTTGCTAAAAGTTGGGCGTAAGGATAAAGTTGAACTTATAGCAGTGACAAAAACTCAGCCTATTGAGAATGTGAAGAGTATAATAGATTTAGGTATTAAAAATATAGGTGAGAATAGAGTTCAAGAACTAGTACAAAGAGTAGAAGAATTAGGGCAAGTAGTAGATTATCATATGATTGGACACCTACAGAGCAACAAGGTAAAAGATATAATAGATAATATAAGACTTTTACATTCACTAGATAGAATGTCTTTGGTAAAAGAACTGAATAAAAGATCAAAGATGAGTAATAAGGTAATAGATGTATTAATTCAAGTTAATGTAGCAGAAGAAATGAGTAAATTTGGTTTTAAAGTAAGGGATGTACTACCTTTTATAGAGCAGGTTGTAGCCTATGAACACATTAGAATTAAAGGACTTATGACAATGGCTCCTTTCACTGATGATGAGCTTTTACTTAGAAAAGTTTTTAAAACTATGTATAATTTAAAAGAAGACATTTCTAAGCGAAATTACCAGCATATTTCTATGGAATATCTTTCTATGGGAATGACAAATGATTATGAAATAGCAATAGAAGAAGGATCTAACATGGTAAGGGTAGGTACTGGTATATTTGGAAAAAGATATTAAGGAGGATGAATATGAGTAATTTTTTTGATAAGGTTAAATATTTTATAGGTATTGATGATTTAGATGAAGAAGAATATGGTGATGATGGTTTTGAAGAAGTGGAGTCGATGGATTTCCCAGTTCCTACAAAAACAAAAAAAATAAATAATAAAGTGGTAAATATTCATACTAATAGTAATATGAAAATTGTAGTTCATGAACCACTAAGTTATGATGAAGCCCCAGCTATTGTAGATGATTTAAAAGCTAGAAAAGCAGTAGTAGTTAATTTTGAGCAATTGGATTTAGCTATAAAAAGACAAATTTTCGACTTTATAAATGGGGGTTTATATGCCATTGAAGGAAAGATACAAAAGGTTACTAAGGATATTTTCATCCTAGCACCATTAAATATAGAAATTGATGGACTAAAAGATGAACTTAAAAGTAGAGGAATCTTTCCTTGGTAAATAATAAAATAGGAGTAACAAATGTTTATTTTTTATGAAGCACTAAAGAGATTAGTTCAAATAATTGAATTTTTAATACTTGTTAGAATAATTATGAGATTTATGAATATTAACCCTAACAATCTAATTGGGAAAATAGTATATGAGCTAACTGACCCTATACTATTGCCTGCCAGAGCATTATTGAATGTGGTTGGTTTAAATAGAGGAATGTTAGACTTTTCTCCAATTCTTGCAATGCTACTATTACGTGGTGTTCTTATACTAGTATTTAATATGGTCTATTAGGTGAGTGGATTATGTTTATAGATAAGGAAAAATATATAGCTCATATAGGCCATAGTGATAAAATTATGCTCATGAGACAATTATTAGACAAAATTGAAAATGTATCCCTTAATCATTCAATTGAAAACACTGACTTTCTAGACCCTTATGAAATATATTTATCTAAATCTATATTGAATAGATTTCATTTAGGATATTGTGAAGATGGTGGTATAACAGATGCTGAAAGAAAGATTATTCAAATATTTCCTGATTATTATGATAGTTCTTCCATAGGGAGTTCTATAAAAGCTCTTAAGGTAAGAGGACATATTTCAGGGCTTTCCCATAAGGACTTTTTAGGAGCTTTATTAAACTTGGGCATAAAAAGATCAAAAGTAGGAGATATCCTTTTATATGAAGACTATAGTGCTTTAGTTGTAAAATCTGAAATAAGCGATTTTATATTATTAAATTTGGAAAAAATTGGAAATAAAAATATTTCACTTGAAGAAATGGATTTAGAGAATTTAACCACACCAAATTTAAAATATAAAGATATGGATGAGTTTATTGCTTCTACTAGATTAGATATTGTTATAAGTTCTGCATACAATCTATCTAGAATAGAAAGCTCTAAGCTGATAAAATCAGGCCGTGTAAAAGTGAATTGGAAAGAGATTAATAAACCTTCTATAGAATTAGAGAAAGGTGATGTAATCTCTACAAGAGGCTACGGTAGAGCTATTCTCTATTCTCTAGAAGGACTTAGCAAAAAGGGCAGAATAAAAGCTACCATAAGAATACTAATATAAAATGGAGTGTGATATAGTTGATAACACCCTTAGATATTCAAAATAAAGAATTCAGAAAAAAATTTCGAGGCTATGATAAAAAATCAATAGATGAGTATTTGGATAAAATTGTTGAAGATTATGAAAGAGTTTACAAAGAAAATATTGAGTTAAAAGACAAGGTAGCAATACTAACAGACCAAATTAGACAGTTTAATACATTACAAGAAACTTTAAAAAATACTTTGGTTGTGGCTCAAACTACAGCAGATCAAGTAACTACATCTGCTAGAAGCAAAGCAAATTTAATAGTAGAAGAAGCAGAATTAAGTGGAAAAGTTATCCTTGATAATGCAAAAGATGATGTACGTAGGATTAATAAGGAATATGACCATTTAAAAAAGGAATTATTTATGTTTAAAACAAGATATAGATCTTTTATTCAATCTCAATTATTAACAATTGATGAATTTTACAATGAGATGAAAATAGATGAAGAAGTAGATGTTTCTAATAATATTAATGAATCTGAAAATATGATTAAAGAATAAAAAAATCATCTAATACATTGATTCAAAGCTTAAAGAGGGGGATAAGATGGTTTTTTTACTATCACTATTAATTATTATATTTGATCAACTTACAAAGTTTAAGGCAACTGAACTTTTAATGCATAAAAAACCCTTTATTATAGTAAAGGATTTTATTCAATTTCACTATGTGGAAAATCGTGGTGCTGCATTTGGGATTTTACAAGATAAAAAGCTTTTTTTTGTTGTAATTACCCTAATTGTAATAATTGTTACTTCCTATTACTTGATAAATAATTATCATGAACTACATAAATTTGCTAGAATTGGAATTGCACTTCTTTTAGCAGGTGCAATTGGCAATTTAATAGATAGAATCAGATTTGGATATGTTATTGACTTTATAAGTATAAGACTGATTAATGCATATGATTTTCCCGTATTTAACATAGCCGATATATCAATTGTTTTAGGCACGGGGATAATAATGATCTTAGTTATTTTTGATAAGTATGGGGCATAGGAGATATTTATGAATGTAATCCAAATTTTTGTTAATGAAGAAGATGGGGAAAGATTAGACTATTATTTAGCAACTAATTTAAATGAAATATCTAGGACCTATATTCAAAAACTCATT
>CAYZDC010000002.1:23032-42570 GCA_964477045.1 uncultured Tissierellaceae bacterium
TTTCTACGATTTAAATAGAAACTTAAACCAGCTAAACTCATTAAAGATAAACTAGTCTTAGTTAATGAGGAGTATGAAAAGCCTAAATATATAGTTCAAGAAGGGGACCATATAAAAATTAACATGCCTAAACCTATAAAATTAGATGTAATAGCTGAGGATATTCCTTTAGACATTATATATGAAGATGAAGATGTAGTTATTGTTAATAAGGACCAAAACATGGTTGTACATCCTGCTCCAGGCAATTATAATGGCACTATGGTCAATGCCCTGCTTTTTCAAATAAAAAACTTATCATCAATAAATGGGGTAATCAGACCTGGAATAATACACCGGCTAGATAAGGATACATCAGGCTTAATTATGGTAGCTAAAAATGATGAGTCACATAGGTTTCTATCCGACCAGCTTAAAAACAGAAGTGTTAAAAGAGAGTATATTGCTTTAGTACATGGAGTTTTACCCAAAAATGAAAGCACTATTAATGGTCCAATAGGTAGAGATCCTAGAGATAGAAAAAAAATGACTGTAATAAAAACCAATAGTAAAGAAGCTATAACCCATTATAGAGTAATTGAAGAATTCCAAAAGTATACTCTTGTTAGGGCTAATTTAGAAACTGGCAGAACACATCAAATAAGAGTACATTTTGCATATATTAATCATCCTATAGTTGGAGATAAAATATACTCAAAAAGATCCAATCCCTTCAGTGTAGAAAAACAATTACTTCATGCTATTAAAATAGGTTTTATTCATCCTAGAACAAAGGAATATATGGAATTTGAAACGGAGATTCCTGAAAGATTTAAAAATGTAATAAAAGCTATAAAAGCAGAAGATTAATCTTCTGCTTTTTTAATACTATTTATCCATTCTTCTGTTGGGGTAATGGTTAAGGTTTTATAGTTGCTAAATATAACCATACCTGTTTTAGCACCCTTAGGTTTTTTAACATTTTTTCTTTCAGTATAGGCTATTGGCACATGACTACCATTTTTCCCACTACTAAAATGAGCAGCCAGGGCAGCAGCTTCTTCTATGGTAGTATCTGGAACTTCTCCATCCTTTTTTTGAACAATAACATGGCTTCCAGGCATATTGTAAACATGTAACCATAGGTCATCTTTCTGAGCAAATTTAAGAGTTAAATAATCATTTTGTTTGTTATTTTTTCCCACATAAATATTATATCCATCTTGTGAAATGTATTTGTGTGGCTTAGATAAGCTTTCTTGTTTTTTCTTCTTTTTACTATTCTTATTAGGGTCCTTTATATAGCCTTCTTCAATTAATTCTTCTTTTATTTCATTTAATTCTTTGATTTCTGTTGCATTTTCTATGCTCATTAGCACATTCTCTAAGTATAGAATTTCATTTTTAGTTTCTGGGATTTCCTTTTGCAATAAGTTATTAGCTGTTTTTAATTTTGAATATTTTTTATAATACTTTTGTGCATTTAAGGGAGCTGAAATCTTTCTATCCAAAGGTATAGAAATTAAAGCCATATTTTCATCATAAAAATTTTCAACCTGGATTTCTTCAGAGCCTGCCTTTATTTTATGAATATTAGCAGATATTAAATCTGCATAAATTTTATAAATTTCTCTCTCTTTACTTTCCTCAAGCTCTATATTTTGCTTTTCCAGTTTATTTATAGAACGCTCTAATTTTACACTTACAGCCTTTTTTATAGATTGCGACCTTTGTCCTATTCTATGGCCTATATCCTTTCTTTTGTATACAATGTCCAATAATTCAGAGATTGAAGATATAAACCATTTATCTTTTTCACCGAATTGTTTTAAATCCAGTGCATAAAAAGCCAATATATCCTTTGATTTATCACTTGTAATATAAAGTGGGTTAAAATTAGAATTTAAAACATTTTCCATTATAGATTTAAAAGAGGAATAAAGGTTTGAAATTTCATTTTTATCTAAACTTTCTATAGGTCTTTTACTATGGATATTAGCCATAAAACATATTTCTTTACTTATTAAAGGGCTAAGGCCTAAGTAATTGAAGTAAAAAAACTTAAAAATAGGTGTATTATCTTTTTCAGTTTTAATAAATTGGTTAAATTCTTCTACTGTTGAATAAAGAGGATTTACTTTATCATTTGTAGGTGGGTATTCATATATTAAGCCAGGAAGTATCTGCCTGACTCTACTCATATCTTGGGTTACTCTTCTAATAGAGTCAATTATTTTATAAGAAGATTTTTCAACCAACATAATATTACTGTGCTTACCCATAATTTCAATAATAAGTCTTTTTTCTGAGGACTGGCCTAATTCATCTAATGAGGATATATCAATAAAAATAATTCTATCCATTTTATATTGTTCAATATTTAATATAGTTCCCCCAGATAAATGTTTACGAAGAAGCATGCAAAACATAGGTGGGGATTCTGGATTTGTCTTAGAATAATCTGTAAGGTAAAACCTAGGATTATTACTACTAGCACTAATTAATAATTTATAATTAAAGCCTTTACTTCTTATGTTTATTAAAATTTCATCTTTTTCTTGTTGAAATATTTTGTCAACTCTTCCTCCAACCAATATATTATTAAGTTCATTAACCAAAGATTTTGTTACTATTCCATCTAATGCCATTTTAATACCTCCAAATAAATCTATATCAAATTATAACATTTAATGAAAAACCTTTCAAACATATAATTATTATAATGGATAACATATTAAGCTTTCGTAACAAGTCCTATCTAATACCAGTAAGATTGGTTATAATCATGAATCAAGGATAATTTAAGAGAGAGGTGTTTAAAATTATAAAAAGTATGACAGGTTATGGTAGAGGAGAATCATTACAAGGCTCATATAGGATAAAAATTGAAATTAAAGCTGTTAATCATAGGTATAATGACATTTCAGTAAAAATACCTAGACATATTAATTATTTAGAAGAGAGTATAAAAAAATTAGTAAAAGAAAAAATTAGTAGAGGTAAAGTAGATGTATATCTAAATTTAGAATATATAGATGAATCAGCAGTAGAAGTAAAAGTTGATATTCCCCTAGCTAAATCTTTTAAAACAGCATTAGAAGAATTAATAGAGGCCCTAAATCTCAAAGATGAAATAAGACTTAATAATATTTTAAATATTTCTGAAGTTATGAAAACTGAAAGAAAAGAATTAAATGAGGATTTAATTTGGAATTGTGTTAATGAAGCTGTAGGTATTGCCCTTGATAATATGATGATTATGAGAGAAAAAGAAGGAGCACAGCTTAAAGCTGATATTATTACTAAATTAGAGAATATAAATGCTTCTTTATTTTACATTGTGGAAAGAGCTCCTTATGTGGTAGTAGAATACAAAGAAAAGTTAAAAGAAAGAATCACAGACTTAATCAATAATAGTATTTCATTGGATGAAGATAAAATAAATAGTGAAGTAGCATTCTTTGCAGATAAAAGTAGTATTGACGAAGAAATAGTAAGACTTCATAGCCATATAAAGCAGTTTTATACCATATTGGAAGAAAAAGAACCTATTGGTAGAAAATTAGATTTTTTAATACAAGAACTTAATAGAGAAATAAATACTATTGGTAGCAAAGCAAATGATGTTGTAATATCAAAATATGTAGTAGAGTTAAAATCTGAGTTAGAGAAAATAAGAGAACAAATTCAAAATATTGAATAGTTGGAGTGAAAGATATGTCTATAAAATTAATCAATATAGGTTTTGGCAATATAGTATCAGCAAATAGAATAATTTCAGTAGTAAGTCCAGAATCTGCACCTATTAAAAGACTAATTCAAGAAGGAAGAGAAAGAGGCTTGCTTGTAGATGCAACTTATGGAAGAAGGACCCGGGCAGTTATAATTACAGATAGTGACCATATTATATTAACAGCAGTCCAACCTGAAACCATAGCAAATAGATTGAATACAAAAGACGAAGCAAATAATGGTTAATACAGAAAGATGGTGGTTAAAATTGTCTAAAGGATTTTTATTAGTTATATCAGGACCTTCTGGTAGTGGTAAAGGAACAGTAAGTAATCAGCTATTAAATAGAAATAAAGATATAATATTTTCTGTTTCAGCAACTACAAGAAAACCCAGAATTGGAGAAGTTGATGGATTAAATTATATTTTTATAGATGAAGAATCTTTTAAAGAGATGATAGAAAGGGATAAATTTTTAGAACATGCCTTTGTCCATAATAATTATTACGGTACTCCTAGAGATTTTGTAATGGAACAAATTGAAAAAGGCGAAATAGTATTGCTAGAAATAGATGTTCAAGGGGCAATGCAAATTAAGAAAAACTATAAAGAAGCTGTTTTTATTTTCCTTTTACCTCCTACCATGGATGAATTAAAAAATAGGATTATTAAAAGAGGAACAGAATCAGAAGAGGATATTAATAGAAGATTTGAGAACGCTTTTAAAGAATTGGATTTTGTAGGAGAATATGATTATTTTGTAGTTAATGAAAAAGTTGATGAAGCTGTTTCTAATATTGAATCAATTATAGTTGCAGAGAAACTTAGAGTAAAAAGACAAAGTGGTATAAAAGAGAAGATCACTTCCAAGGGGGGTAAATAATATGTTAAATCCATCATTTGCTCATGTGTTAGATAAAGGGGATAGTAGATATACGTTGGTTATGTTAGCAGCTAAAAGAGCAAGACAAATAGTTGAAGGTGCAGAACCATTAATAGATACAGATTCAAAAAAAGCAGTGACCATAGCAATAGAAGAAATAATTGAGGGCAAAATTAAATATAAAAATCCAGAGTCAAATCAATTAAAGTAGGTGAAAATATGTTAAAAGGTAAGAAAATATTATTAGGAGTAACAGGAGGCATAGCTGTTTATAAAGCTGCAGACTTAGTAAGCAGGCTTAAAAAACAAGGAGCAGATGTAGAAGTTATTATGACTTCTAATGCAATGGAATTCGTAACACCCTTAACTTTTCAAACCATGTCAAATAATATGGTTCATAGTGAAATGTTTAAAGAAATAGCTGCTTATAATGTTGAACATATTTCCTTAGCTCAAAGTGCAGATCTTATATTAATTGCTCCAGCTACAGCAAATACCATAGGCAAAATAGCCAGTGGTTTAGCAGATAATCTTTTGACTACTGTAGTAATGGCGTCAAATGCTAAGCTTATTTTTGCACCTGCTATGAATACCACCATGTATAATAATCCAATGGTCCAAGAAAATATGAAAAAATTAAAGGACCTAGGACATGAGTTTATTCAGCCTGGTGTAGGTCTCTTAGCTTGTGGTGATTATGGCTGTGGCAAAATGGCAGAACCTGTAGATATTGTTGACTACTTAATAGAGAACTTTATCCAAAAAGATTTGTTAAATAAAAAAATAGTTATAACTGCAGGTCCTACTATTGAGCCCCTAGACCCTGTAAGATATATGACAAATCATTCCAGTGGGAAAATGGGATTTTCTTTAGCTGAAAATGCTAAAAGAAGAGGAGCTGATGTAGTTTTAATATCAGGACCTACTTCTTTAACTGCTCCAAAAGGAATAGAATTAGTCCGTGTAAATACTACAAGAGAAATGTTAGATGCAGTGGGAGATTATTTTCATGACTGTGATGTATTAATAAAATCTGCTGCTCCATTGGATTATAGACCGGAATCTGTAAGCAACACTAAAATCAAGAAAAGTAGTGAGGAAGTAGATGAATTAAACTTAAAGTTTATTAGAAATCCTGACATAGCTTATTACTATGGTAAAAAAAAGAAAAATCAAATAATAGTAGGATTTGCTGCTGAAACTAATAACTTATATGAATTTGCATTAGAAAAGATAAAGAGAAAGAATTTTGATTTTATTGTGGCAAATGATATAACTGAAAAGGGTGCAGGCTTTAAAGGCGATACTAATATTATTACAATTATAGAAAGTAACGGTGAATGGAAGAAATATCCAATAATGGATAAAAAAGAAGTTGCTAAATTAATATTAGATAAGGTAAGCTATATGTTAAAGAACAAAAGCTAGATTTTAAAATCTAGCTTTTGTTTAATAAAGAAAGGAACTGATATTATGAGCGAAAAATATGCAAATATAATAGTGGATAATAGGTCTGCTCAAGTTGATAGACCTTTTACCTATAAAATAGATAGTGAAATGACTCATATTGTCAAGGAAGGTATGAGGGTGGTAATTCCATTTGGTAGAGGAAACAAATTAATTAAGGGCTTGGTTATTTCCATAGAAGAGAATATAGTGGTAGATTATAAAGTTAAAAGTATTGTAGATGTATTAGATGACAAGCCACTTATATCCAATAATTTAATCAAACTAAGCCTATGGATAAAAGATAGATATTTAGCTTCATATATGGATTCCCTTCAACCCTGTCTACCACCAGGTGACTATAAAGAAGTAAATACTCTTGTAGAACTTGTAGATGAGTATAAAGACTTCCTTGGAAGCTCTGAAGAGCACAAAATAATAGAATACTTAAAAGCTGATGAAACAGTTCTTTTAGATAAATTAAAAGCTGATTTAAATATAAAAAATATTAATATGTATATCAATGCTTTGGAGGAACAAGAAGTTATTGTTACTTCTTTGGTTATTAAAACAACTAACAAAAAAAGAAAAGAAAAATGGATAAGAATTAAAGATAGAAATTTTCCCCTAGAAAATTATCCTAAGGCAATTGGTCCACGAGCTTATAAACAAATTGAAATAGCGACATTCTTATACAATAGCGAAGATTACCCCATGAAAAACCTATTGGAGAGCTTTAATACCAGTTTATCTGTTCTAAAATCTTTAGAGAAAAAAGAGATAATCGAAATATATGATAAAGTTGTATATAGAAATCCTATTAAAAAATATATTCCAAATTATAAAAAACACAAATTAAACCAGAGTCAAGAGAAGGTTTTTAATAAGATATTAAATGGAATTAATAATAAAGATAAAATAAATAGTTATTTGATTCATGGAGTAACTGGTAGTGGTAAAACAGAAATTTATCTACAGCTAGTGGAAGAAATGCTTCATAGTGGAAAAGATTCAATCATACTAGTTCCTGAAATAAGCTTAACACCACAAACTATTGATAGGTTTGTTGGAAGATTTGGGGAACATGTAGCCATTCTTCATAGCAAGTTATCTCAAGGCGAAAGATTTGATCAGTGGAGAAAAATTAAGGAGAAAAAAGTTAAAATAGTTATAGGAGCAAGGTCAGCTGTTTTTGCACCATTTAATAACTTGGGACTTATAATTATAGATGAGGAGCATGAAACAACCTATAAGTCAGGTCAAAACCCAAAATATGACACTATAGAAGTAGCTAAAAAAAGAGTTGATTTAGAAAATGGAACTTTAGTTATGGGTACTGCTACTCCTTCTTTAGAAACCTATTACAAGGCTGAAAAGGGAGAAATTATTCTCTTAAATATGAAAAATAGAGTATCCACAAATGAATTGCCAATAGTTACACTTATAGATATGAGAGAAGAATTAAATAATGGTAATAAATCAATCTTTAGTATTGAGCTTCATAAAGCAATTTCAGAGAATTTAAAACAAAACAAACAAACTATTTTATTCTTAAATAGAAGAGGCTTTGCCACATTTGTGTCCTGTAGAAATTGTGGTTATGTATGTAAATGCAAAAACTGTGATATTTCTATGACATATCATAGAAATGTGGATAAGTTAAGATGCCATTATTGTGGTATTACGGAAAACACTCCAGATGTTTGCCCAGAGTGTGGGAGCAAGTACATTAAATACTTTGGCATAGGAACTCAAAAAGTAGAAGAGTTAGCTAGAGAATTATTTCCTGATGCAAATATAGTTAGAATGGATGGAGATACTACTGTAGAAAAAGGTAGTTATGAAAGAATATTAGGAGATATGAAAGAAGAAAAAATTGATATTTTAATAGGAACTCAAATGATATCTAAAGGACTAGATTTTCCTGAAGTTACATTAGTTGGAATAATTGCAGCAGATACTACATTAAATCTGCCTGACTATAGATCTCCAGAAAAAACCTTTCAATTAGTAACTCAAGTAGCTGGTAGATCGGGCCGTGGTCACAATAAGGGTAGAGTAATATTGCAAACTTATAACCCAGAACACTATAGTATTATTTATTCTAAAGCTCAAGATTATATAAATTTCTACAACACTGAAATACCCCTAAGAAAGGAATTTTTATACCCACCTTTTATTAATTTGATTTCAATTTTAATCTATGGTGAAAGCAATAGCAAAGTTGTAGAAACATCAAAAAAAGTATATAATATAATAGAGAAGAAGATAATAAATTTATATGGACAAGGCTTTAATAATAATATTTCTGGACCTTATCCGGCACCTTTAGAACGGATTAAAAATAATTTTAGATGGCAAATACTCTTAAAAATAAAAGATGAAGATTTAGAAGAGTTAAAGTCCTTGGTGAAAAGGGTATGTATATTAAATGAATATAAATTAGAACTGGATAATATAAAAATTAATATAGATATTAATCCTAGTTCCTTATTATAGGAGGTATATTAATGGCATTAAGAGAAATAAGAATAGATGATGATCCCATATTAAGAAAAAAGTCACGAGTAGTAAGTGAAATTAATGATAGGATACTCACCCTTCTTGAAGATATGGAAGAAACCATGATTCATGCCAATGGCATAGGATTAGCTGCACCTCAAGTTGGCGTATTAAGAAGAGTTGTTACAATTGATGTTGGAGAAGGAATCATGAAAATTATAAATCCAGAGATTCTAGAAGTTAGAGGAGAAGTTATAGAAATAGAAGGCTGCTTATCCCTACCTGGTATATCAGGTACAGTAGAAAGACCTGAATGGGTAAAGCTAAAATATTTAAACGAAAATGGAGAAGAAGTTATAATAGAAGGTACTGATTTGTTAGCAAGAGCTATTTGCCATGAGGTGGACCATTTAGATGGAATACTTTATACAGATAAAGTAATAGAATATTGTACAGATGAAGATGAAAACGAAGAGGAGATCATATGAAAATAGTATTTATGGGTACTCCAGACTTTGCGGTACCTAGTCTATGCCAAATTCATAATTCTAATTATCATATTGCTTTAGTGGTGAGTCAGGTTGATAGGCCAAAAGGAAGAGGAAAAAAACTACAATATACTCCAGTAAAAGAAAAAGCAATAGAATTAGGTTTACAAGTATATCAACCAAATAATATTAATAGTGAATCTAGTATTGAAAAACTAAGACAAATAAAACCAGATTTAATAGTAGTAGTAGCCTATGGACAAATATTAGGTGAAGAAATCCTACAATTGCCAAAATATGGTTGTATAAATGTTCATGCCTCATTGTTACCTAAATACAGAGGTGCTGCTCCTATTAACTGGGCAATTATTAATGGTGAAAAGGAAACAGGAGTCACTATTATGCAAATGGAAAAGGGTCTAGACACAGGAGATATAATATTAAAATCCAGTATTGAGATTAGAGAAGAAGACGATTATCAGAGTATACATGATAAACTATCCCACTTAGGTGGGGAAATATTAATAAAAGCAATAAAAGACATCTTGGAAGGAGTGTCTAAAAAAACTGCCCAAGATCATAATAAATCAAACTATGCTCCTATGATATTTAAAAGCACTGGAAAAATAGATTGGAATAAAAGTAGCCATGAAATTAGAAACTTAGTCCAAGGGCTTAAGCCTTGGCCTACTGCCTATACAGACTACGATGGGCAAACCATTAAAATTCACAAAGCTAGAACAGAAATAATGGATGAAACTGGTGAAGTAGGAGAAATTGTAAAAGTTTCAGATGATGGCATTTATATACAAACAGGAGATAAAGTTTTAGTAATCGAGGAAATACAATTTCCAAATAAGAAAAAAATGTTGGTTAAAGATTATTTAGCTGGAAATACTATAAAAGAAAATAAAATATTAAGTTAATATAGAAGGGGGGATTTTACAATGGGTTATGGAAATTACTATGGAAGTTCATGGTTCATATTTGTATTACCTGCCATGCTATTTGCTGCTTATGCACAAATGAAGATAAAAAACTCGTTTACTAAATATTCTAAGATACCTAATGGATATGGTTATACTGGGGCTCAAGTAGCCAGAATGATATTGGATAGAAATGGTCTCAATCATATTCCAATAGAATCTGTGGCTGGAAATCTTACAGATCATTACGACCCAAGAACAAAAGTCATTAGATTGTCCAATAGCGTATATAGTGGAAATAGTATTGCCTCTATGAGTGTAGCTGCTCATGAGGTAGGCCATGCAATGCAACATGAGGAGGGCTACATACCTCTTTCTTTAAGAAGTATGATTGCACCAATAGCAGGATTTGGTTCAAGATTAGTTTGGATATTTATTATACTTGGTATAATGTTAAGGGCTACAAGCTTTATAAATATTGGGATTTTACTATTTTTAGGAGTAGTAGTATTTCAAATTGTAACTTTACCAGTTGAATTTAATGCTAGTAGAAGGGCATTATTGCAATTAGAAAATGGAATTTCTCCAGAGGAGAATATTGGCTCTGCTAAAAAAGTTTTAAATGCGGCAGCTCTTACTTATGTAGCAGCAACTTTAGTTGCAATTGGTGAGTTATTAAGACTAATGTCTATGACTAATAGAAGAAGATAAAATAGGGGGGCTTCCCCCTTATTTTTAATAGGGGAGGAAATTTAGTGGTTAATAGTAGAGAAATAGCTATGGAGATTCTAGTTGATATTCACAGAAATAATGCTTATTCAAACAAATCTATTGATAAACATTTAAATAAAAGCATAAGCTATCAAGATGAGAATCTAATTAGAGAATTAGTATATGGAGTACTGGAAAATAAAATTTATATAGATTATATCTTATCTAAAGCATCAAAGATAAAGATTAAAAAAATACATTTTCAAATTATCCAGATTTTAAGAACTGGTATATACCAAATCATTTTTATGGATAAAATACCTGAAAGTGCAGCTGTAAACGAAGCAGTTAAATTAGCAAAAAAATATGGACATAAAGGTACCATTGGTTTTGTCAATGGGGTCTTAAGATCAATTGTTAGAGAAAAAGAAAAGTTTATGGAAGTAGCGGAAAAAGACAAAATAAAATATATTTCTATAAAATATTCACATCCTGAATATATGGTAAAAAGATGGATTGAAGAATATGGAGTAGAATTCACTGAAGATCTATGCAGAAGCAATAATGAAACACCCTTACTTAATATAAGAGTAAATACTTTAAAGACATCAAAGGAAGAATTGACTCAGAGATTAACAGCTCAAGGCTTGGATGTAGTAGAAGGTAAGTATGCAAGAGATTGTCTTATAATAAAAAATCCAACTAGAATTACGGATATAGAGGAATTTAAAGAGGGACTTTTTACAATTCAAGATGAAAGCAGTATCTTAGTAGGGCAAATTATAAATCCAGAAGAAAATTCTACTATTTTAGATATTTGTGCAGCTCCAGGTGGTAAGTCCACACATCTTGCCCAATTAATGAATAATACTGGTAAAATTATTAGTAGAGATATATACTCTCATAAAATTGATTTAATAGAAGAAAATGTAAAGAGACTAGGGATAAAAAATATAGAAACTCAAATACATGATGCATTAAAGTTAGATAAAGAACTTATAAATAAAATAGACTATTGTTTGGTTGATGCACCGTGTTCTGGACTAGGTTTAATAAGAAGAAAACCGGAAATAAAATTTAATAGAAGTGAATCTGATATTGTTGATTTAATTCAATTGCAAAAAAGTATAGTTAATATAGCAAAAGAATATGTGAAAATTGGGGGAATATTGATTTATTCTACATGTACTATTGAAAATAAGGAAAATATACTTTTAATCCAAGAGTTTTTAAATAGTAATCCTAATTTCAAATTATTAGGCTTTGAAGATAATTTTCAGAATACTGAAGATTTAGAAACACTGGATGCAGGATACATCCAATTGTATCCAAATATTCATGGTACAGATGGATTCTTTATTGCAAAAATCATAAGACAAGTATAGATTATAATATTTTTTTTATGTATAATATGTGGGAACACATAAGGAGTGATATTTTGAATAATGTAGAACTTAATAGTATGAAACTTGATGAATTAAAAGACTACATGCTAAGTATTGGTGAAAAGCCTTTTAGAGGGCAACAGTTATTTGAAGCCTTTAATAAGCATCAAGTATTAGATATTGAAGAAATAAAAGTTTTACCTAATTCTCTTAGAGAAAGATTAAAACAAAAGGATAAAGTTAACCAGCTGACAATATTAAAAAGATTTGATTCAGAAGTTGATAGTACTAAAAAATACTTGTATTTATTAAATGATGATAATATTATAGAAGGAGTAGCCATGGAGTATGACCATGGTATGACTGCTTGTATCTCAACTCAGGTAGGTTGTAAAATGGGTTGTAATTTTTGTGCTTCAACTAAGGGTGGATTAATAAGAAATCTTACCCCTGCAGAAATGCTAAACCAAATTTATTTAATGGAGCAGGATTTAGGGAAAAAAATTAATAATATAGTACTAATGGGTAGTGGGGAACCACTAGATAATTATGAAAATACCCTAAGTTTTATCCATATTATAGGTGATATAAAAGGCCATAATACTAGTCTAAGAAATATTACACTGTCAACCTGTGGTGTGGTTCCTAAAATTTACGACTTAGCTAATGAAAATATTCCTATAACATTATCTATATCATTACACTCTCCATTTGATGAAGAAAGAATAAAAATTATGCCTATTGCAAAAAGATATTCTATCAAAGAGTTAATGGATGCCTGTAGATATTATGAAAGTAAGACCAATAGACGAATTACTTTTGAATACACTTTAATCCAAGGTGTAAATGATGGTGATAAAGAGGTTGTAGAGTTAAATAAAATCCTTAGAGGAATCAATGGTCATATTAATCTTATTCCTTTAAATCCTATATTAGAATATAATATGGATAGGCCTACTAGAGAAAATGTTGAAAAATTTCAAAGTATGTTAAAAAAATATAATATACCTGTTACAATTAGACGAGAAAAGGGCAATGATATTAGTGCCTCCTGTGGACAGTTAAGAAGAAGTTATTCAGAGGACAATTAATATAAAATAAAGAGGTGATCTAATGAATATTAGCGCATTAACAGATGTAGGATTAGTGAGAAATGTTAATGAAGACATGTATTTTGCATCTGAGGATATTGAGTTACCACTTTTTATTGTGGCAGATGGCATGGGTGGACACAATGCTGGGGAAATAGCTAGCAAACTGGCAGTTGATATTGTGAAACAATATTTTAATGAGAATTTAAAAGAATTAAAAGATGAAAAAAAGTTAGTCACTATAATAAAAAATTCTATAAAAAAAGCTAACAGTGAAATTTATAAAACTTCCAAAGAATCCAAACTTTTTTCAGGTATGGGCACTACAATTACCCTAGCTTATATACTTAAAGGCAATATATACATAGGACATGTAGGGGATAGTAGGGCATATATTATCCAAGATAATACCATTAGTCAGGTTACAGAGGATCATTCCTTAGTACAAGAATTGGTAAAAAATGGAAGTATTACTATTGAAGAAGGAAAAACACATCCTCAAAGAAATATGATTACTAGAGCAGCTGGAACTAGTAAAGATATAAAAGTTGATATGGATAAAGTTAAATTTACAAAGGGCGATATATTATTTATTTGTAGTGATGGTCTCTCTAATATGGTAGATGATTTAGAAATTTTAGAGACCTTTAATAAAATACCAGTCCTACAAAGTGCTTGTGAAAAATTAATAAATAAAGCTAAAGAAAATGGTGGAAAAGACAATATAACAATTGTAGCCATAAAATTAGTAAGGTAGAGGTGATGAGATGATAGGTAAAATATTAGGTAATAGATATGAAATTTTAGAGCAAATTGGCAATGGTGGTATGGCCATAGTATATAAAGCAAAGTGTAGACTATTGGACAGATTTGTGGCTATAAAGATTTTAAAAGATGAGTTTATTGATGATGAGGACTTTATTAGAAAATTTAAAAGAGAATCTCAAGCTGCAGCAAGTCTTTCCCATCCCAACATTGTAAATATATATGATGTTGGTGTAGAAGATGATGGAGTCAAAAAAATACATTATATTGTTATGGAGTATATAGACGGCAAAAACCTTAAAGAAATTATTAGAGAAAAGGGTGCTTTTTCTTTAGAAGAAACAATAAATTACTCTCTACAAATAGCTGAGGCACTTGATAATGCACATAGAAATGGAATTGTTCATAGGGATATAAAACCACAAAATATAATGGTAACCCAAGATAAAAGAGTTAAAGTAACGGACTTTGGAATTGCTAGAGCAGCCACATCATCTACTGTAACTACATCATCTAATGTTTTAGGCTCCGTACATTACTTTTCTCCAGAGCAGGCCAGAGGTGGCTATACAGATGAAAAATCTGATATATACTCTCTTGGAATAGTTATGTATGAAATGATAACGGGAAAACTGCCTTATGATGGAGACAGTGCTATAAGTGTAGCCCTTAAACATGTCCAAGATGATATTGTACCTCCTAGAGAGTTGGACAATACTATTCCTATTGGATTAGAATCTATCATATTAAAGTGTGTAGAAAAAAGACAAGGGGATAGATATAGTAATATAAGAGATTTAATTAGAGACTTAAAGAATATAAATTCAATAAATCAATTCGCAAGTACAACTGAAGAAGATATAGATTCTAATACTAGAATTATTCCGATTGTTAAAGATGAGAGTGTGATAAATGTGAAGAAGAACGAGAACAATAAAAATAAAAATAAAAAGAAAAAAGCTGGTGGAGGTTGGTTAATGGTATTCCTAGGAATATTATTAGCATTCTTACTGGTTTCCATAGCTACTCTTGGATTGGCAAGATTAAAAGGTTTTCTAGCAACTGATGAGATTCTTGTTCCAAATATTTTAGGAAAAGATAAAAATGTGGCAAGAGAAGAAATAGAAAAGCTAGGTTTAAAATTTGAAATACTAGGAACAGTAAAAGATCCTGATTTTGAGAAAGATCAAGTAGTGAGTCAAAGTGAACCAGAAAATTCTAAGGTTAAAAAGGGATTTCCTATACAAGTAACTATTAGTCAAGGTATGGACTTAGTTCCTGTACCAAATGTTGTAAATAAGGAAGTAAGTGAGGCAGAGTCTCTAATAAAAGCAGAGGGTCTTATTGTTGGTCAACCTTCCTATGAATATTCAGAAACTATACCTATAAATGTAATTATTAGACAAAGACCTGATGCATTTGAAAGTGTAGAACCTGGTAGTAAAGTAGAATTTGTAGTTAGTCAAGGAACAGAAGTAAAGACTGTTTTAATGATAAAATTAGTTGGAAAAGATATAAATGCAGCTTATTCTGAGTTAGGAATATTAGGCTTAAGTGTAGGGCAAGTTACTCCTGAACCTAATGAAGGAATTGAAAAAGGTATAATTACTTGGCAAGAATATGACCAAGGAAATGAATTAGAAACAGGAACTGCCGTAGATTTTATTGTTAGTGATGGACCTCCTGAACCGGAAGAACCAGAAGAACCGGTGGAACCTGTAGAGCCAGAAGAGCCTGTGGAAGAAGAACCAGGAGAAGAAGTACCTGTAGAAGTTGAGACACAAATTACATTTTTAGTATCACCATTCCAAGATAAACCAGCTACAGAAATAAAGGTAATTAGAACCCAAGATGGTGTTTCTAGTATAGTTTACAAAAAGACACATAATGCAGCAGATGGAGAAGTTCTAATTCCTTTAAAAGGGAAAAAGGGTGCTCAATTTGATTTTCTTTATGATGATAACTGGCAATATACTGAAATTAAAAAGGATTAATAAAGGAGTATATTATATGTTAAAAGGAGTTATTGTAAAAGGTGTAGGAGGTTTTTATTATATAAAAACCTCTGAAGGAATTATTGAAAGTAGGGCAAGAGGGCTTTTTAGAGACGAAAATATCACCCCTTTAGTGGGGGATAATGTAAATATAAGAATAAGTGAAGAAGACAAGACTGGATATATTGATAAGATATATCCTAGAACGTCTCAACTAACTAGACCACCGGTGGCTAATGTAACTCAGGCAATAATAGTCATGAGCATTAAAGACCCAGATATAAACACTTGGCTTTTGGATAAATTTTTGTTGATGGCTGAATATGAAGGGTTAAAAATAATTATTTGCTTAAATAAAGCTGACTTAAATGAAAAAGAAATAAGAGAATTGGCCCAAATATATATTAAAGCAGGATACGAAGTAATAGTTAGTAGTGTGGAAGAAAATATTGGTATTGAGGAATTAAGACTTGCTTTAAAAGATAATATTACAGTTATAGCAGGACCATCAGGAGCTGGTAAGTCATCTTTATTAAATGCTGTAGACCCTAAACTAAATTTAATTATAGGAGATATTAGCCTTAAGAGTAAAAGAGGAAAACATACAACCAGGCATGTTGAATTGTTAGATTTAGACGAAAGTTCCTATGTACTAGATACTCCAGGCTTTTCTTCATTGCACTTAGATTTTATTCAAGATGAAGTGGAGTTAAGAGATTATTTCAAGGAAATTTCTAAATATGGAGAAGAATGCAGGTTTATGTCTTGCTTGCATAATCAAGAACCAAATTGTGCAGTGAAAAAAAATGTTGAAGAAGGTAATATTTATAAGAAAAGATATGAAAATTATTTATTGTTACTAGAAGAAATTAGAAGTAATAGGAGGTACTAATATGATTAAAATAGCACCTTCCTTATTATCAGCAGACTTTGCCAATCTTAAGGAAGAGATTCGGAGCATAGAAAAAGGTGGAGCTGATTATCTGCATTTAGATGTAATGGATGGTATGTATGTGCCTAATATTACTTTTGGTGCTCCAGTTATAAAAAAGCTTAGAAAAATTACTAAATTACCCTTTGATGTACACTTGATGATAGAAAAACCAGAGCGTTTTATAGAAGATTTTGTCCTGGCTGGATCAGACATAATTACAGTTCATCAAGAAGCTACTACCCATCTCCATAGAACCATTCAAGAGATTAAGTCTTTTGGTGTAAAAGCGGGTGTTTCACTTAATCCTGCCACATCCTTAAGTACTTTAGAGTATGTATTAGATGATTTGGATTTAGTTTTAATAATGACTGTTAATCCAGGATTTGGGGGACAATCCTTTATTCCTACAATGATAGACAAAATAAAAGCCCTTAGAAAAATAATAGATGAAAGAGGCCTGGATATTATTTTAGAAGTAGATGGAGGAATAAAATTATCAAATGCAGTTGAAATTTATAACTATGGAGCAGATCTCTTAGTATCAGGTTCAGATATATTCGGTGCTGAAAATGTGGAAGAGAGAACCAGAGAATTTAAAGATCTAATTGTTTAATTAAAGTTAGTATGTTATTATATTAATAAGAGAATAAAAGCATTAACACTAGGGGAGCTTTAAGCTGAGAGTGGATTTATCCCGACCCTTATGACCTGAACTAGGTAATACTAGCGTAGGAAAGTGTGTATTGTATTTAAATACCCATTACCTGTCTAGGTAATGGGTATATTTAATTGGGAGGTATAAAGAAATATGAATAAAAATTGGAATGTTAGGATGCTAGCTGAAGGTGGTATAATGATATCACTATCAATATTATTATCATTAATAAAAATATACCAAATGCCAAATGGAGGATCCGTCACAGCAGGAAGTATGGTGCCTATATTATTGTTTGCATTAAAATGGGGTTTAATTCCTGGTATTACAGTAGGCACTGCATATGGTATAATAGATTTTATAATTAAACCTTCATTTTACCATCCACTACAAGCTTTATTGGATTATCCTATAGGCTATGGAATATTAGGAATAGCAGGTATTTTTTATGCAGTAAAGAATAAAGATAAAACTAGTGATATAGTGAAAATTGCTTTAGGGATTTCTTTAGCTGTTGTGGGTAGAATGATAGCTCATGTTTTATCAGGGGTAATATTTTTCGCTGAGTATGCAGGGGATATGAATCCCTGGTTGTATTCAATAGGATATAATGCTTCTTTTTTAGTTCCCGAATTATTGATTTCTGTTGTAATAATTGTTTTAATTTGGAGACCTTTAAGTAGTTTTATAAAAGGATAGGAGATATATAGATGAAGGCACTTATTATAGCTAGTGGAAAAATCAAAGACTACAATTTATTAAAGTCCCTGGTTCAAAAAAGCGATTTTATTCTCTGTGCAGATGGTGGTATTAACCACCTAATGAAATTAGGTGTAATTCCAAATTTAGTATTAGGAGATTTAGATTCTATTTCAGAAAGTGGAATGCATTATATAAGATATAATAATATAAAAGTAGAAAAGCACCCTGTTATGAAAGATGAAACAGATACCCATTTAGCAGTAAATTATGCAATATCTAAAGGATATAGGGAGCTAACGATTATAGGGGGTATTGGAAGTAGAATTGACCATTCCTTAGCTAATATATACTTATTAAGAACTATAAATAAAAATGGCATAAAGGGTCGGATTATAAATGAAAATAATATTATACATTTAGTGGATAAAAAGATAATATTATCAAAAAAAGAAAATTATTTTACCTCAATAATACCAATTAGCTTAAGTGGTATCCATATAAGTATAAGTGGGTTTCTATATCCCTTAAATGACCAATATATTGAATTTGCTTCTACAAGAGGGGTAAGTAACCAAGTTACAGAAGATTATGGGATAATAAAAATCCATGATGGAGAGGCATTGGTTATTGAATCTAAAGATATGTAAACTTTAGTATTTAAAACTACAATTTGGAATAGAGTTTTAGGCAATAAAATAGGGCTGACCATTTATAAATAATGGAAGCCCTATTTATGTTCCTTTTATATTAAGATTACAGCGCTCTTTCAACATAACCGGATCTTAGACATCTTGTACATACATTTACTCTTTTAACACTTCCATTAACAACTGCTCTTACCTTTCTAATGTTAGGTGAAAAGCTTCTTGATATCTTTTTGTTTGAGAAAGTTACCTTATTTCCAAATACTTTTTTCTTGCCACATACTTCGCAAATTTTCGCCATAATAAAACACCTCCTTAATCTATGCTTCCCAATACCTTATAAGTACGTTTATATTATTCAATAATAACAACTTACATTTTAACATAAAAATCTACCATAAAGCAACTAAAATCTTAAATAAGTTAATATAATAATAAGTTATTAGTTGAACTATTGGAATTTTTAATGTAATATATAGTATATGCTATATATAAAACGAGGAGGCGATTGTTTATGCCAGCCAAAACTAAAACGGACCTAGGACTAATTACTATTGATGATAATGTAATTGCAACATTAGCTGGGTTATCTGCAATGGAAAGTTATGGGATAGTAGGTATGGCTTCTAAAAATGCAACTGATGGACTCTTTGAACTTTTAAAATGGGATTATTTATCTAAAGGCATTAGGGTAGCATCTA
>CAYZDC010000003.1:0-34760 GCA_964477045.1 uncultured Tissierellaceae bacterium
AAGACAAATGGTAGTTCATAGACACTTCTTGGTAAATGGTAAAAAGGTGGATATTCCATCCTATTTAGTCCAAGTTGGAGACGTGATTTCACTAAAAGAAAAATCCACAAATATAGAATTATTTAAGGAAAACTTCCAAAATGCATTTTTAAGCAGTTATCCTTATATTTCAAAAGATGAAGCGAATTATTCAGGTACTTTAATAAAAATTCCTGAAAGAGAAGAAATACCAATAGAAATAGATGACCAACTAGTAGTAGAGTTTTATTCTCGATTATTATAAATTAAAAAATCCACTTCGATTAAATTGAAGTGGATTTTTCATGCTATCCCATTGGGATTCATCTTCTGCCATTTCCAAGAATCATAGCACATCTCAGATATACTTTTTTCTGACTTCCATCCTAAATGTTTCTTTGCTTTGTCGACGTTAGAATAACTTATAGCTACATCGCCAGGTCTTCTACTTACAATTTCATAGGGTATTTTTATACCATTAGTTTCTTCAAAATTATTTACTAAATCTAATACACTTACTCCTTTACCTGTACCTAAATTATATACATCAATGGTTCCAGTTTTTTGCTGTTTCTCAAGGGCTCTTATATGACCTTTTGCTAAATCTACAACATGAATATAATCTCTAATTCCAGTACCATCATGGGTGTTATAATCATTTCCAAAAACACTTAATTTATTTCTAATACCAATTGCAACCTGTGTAATATATGGCATTAAATTGTTTGGAATATCTTTTGGATCTTCTCCTATTTTCCCACTATAATGGGCCCCAATAGGATTGAAATACCTTAATATTGTAATATTCCAATTCTTATTAGAATTGTATAAGTCATAAACTAATTGCTCCATTATTAACTTTGTTCTTCCATATGGATTACTAGGATTTAGTGGCATATCTTCAGTTAATGGTGAAATATTATATATTCCATACACTGTAGCAGTTGAACTAATCACAAGTTTCCTAACATTATATTTATTCATAATCTCACATAAATTTAAGGTGCTTATTATGTTATTTTGATAATATAATAAGGGCTTACTAACTGATTCACTTACAGACTTGTATCCTGCTAAATGAATCACTCCTTCAATTTTGTTTTCTAAAAATACTTTATCCAATTCTTCTATATTTAATAAATTTAAATTGTAAAACTTAAACTTTCTTTTACCAAGCTCTTCTATTTTACTTAGTATCTTTTTATTACTATTTACTAAGTTATCTACTATAATTACTTCATATCCATTATTTAGTAGTTCCACAGATAAATGTGACCCTATATAACCTGTACCACCAGTTACCAATATTCCCATAATTCACACCCTCTTATTAAATTTAATATTCCTAAAAGCTTTCCCTTTACTAAAAATTCTATAATCTATATTATTTAGTGTTTTATTTAAAAAATATAGCCCTATTACTAGAGATGTTACCGAACTAACTGGTAAGCCTAGCCCATAATATTCTCTGCCTAATAATATAGTAATATAACTAAAAATAATACTTCCCATTAAAAATATTGTTGATATCTTTAATGAATCTTCTTGATTATCAAAATATAATAATATAGTTATTACAATAAAAGTCATATATGTCATATAATATCCTATGGATAGTAAGGAAAATATTGCAATAGTATCACTATCTTTTCCAAATAAAGGTAATAGAACCGTGGCGCCAAATATTATTAATAGAAGAGTGGCAACAAATTGGACATTCATAATATTCATTAATTCTCTACGTAAAACAATGATCATATCTCTTTTCGCTAGCTGGATATCTCTTAAACTACCACCCCTATTAAGAGTACTAGTGAACTTCCTGTATTTTTCATAAAAGGCGGTTTCTACTCTTACGACAAATAACACAGTAGCTGGTATAATAGTTAAAATTGCAAAAAAGGTAGCATTATCGTATGCTTCAGATAAAATAAATGTGTTCTTGAGGGTAATTGATATATCTGAAAACTTCCAAAACATTAAATTATGAGCAAATAATCCTAAGGTATAAAATAAGTTTATAAAAAAAAGATAAGGCATATGGAGAATATATTCAAGAAAACTAAAAACATTGGCATTCATAGTCTTAAAAAAACTCTTTATTGAAATTAACAATAAAACTATTGTTACTAAAAACCCAGTAATAAGTCCTAATAGTATGGCTAATTCAATCTCCATGTCTATTAAAATAAATATTACTGATAAGGATATAGTTGATACTACTCCTATGGCAAATCCTAATGCAATTTTCATATAATCCTTTAATGCAGATATATAAGCGACCAATATATATATTATTGATAATTCAATAAAAAACAAATATGAAAATAATTTAAATAAAAACTCTAAAGGTGAATTCATGAAAAATATTATAGCCATACTACTGCCAATTAAAAGATTAATACTAATTACACCTACAAGAGAGGATAATACATCACTGGTATCTTCCATATAAATTTTATCTGAAATATATCTAGATATTACCATAACAAATCCACTAACACTTATCATTGAAAATATATATGCATACATAATAGAAGTAGTAATTATCTCTCTATTAGCAATGTCTATTTTCATTAATCTTAATATTATACCTATGGCTATTAGCATTATTACACTAATAATCATTGGTCCAACAGAAATTAAGGTAGCATAAGAATAACCTTTCACTTTGCCAGAAATTGTATTTTCTTCAAATATTTTCTTTAATTCAAATCCTATACCTGCCATATCTATCCCTCACTGACTTCTTTGTAAATTTTTTTATAGGATTCTATAAACTTTTCAAATGAATAATTATTTAAAACCCTATTATATCCTGCTTGACCAAATTCTTTTCTCATATCATAATTCTTAGCTAAAGTTAATATACCTTCAGATATTCTCACATGATCCATAATAGGTGTGACAAATCCATTTTGTCCAAATATATCATTCTCACCTTTGACTAAAGATCCACAATCTCCTACATCTGTGGTAACAAAAGGTAGCTTGGAAGCCATTCCTTCTAATATAGCCAATGGCTGTCCTTCGCTAATGCTTGTTAACACAAGAATATCCATATGTGGTAGATATTCTTTTATTTTTATCATTCCTGTGAAAATAACATTATCCAATCTTAGATTATCCTTATACTGTATACATTCTCTATAATATGCCTTATTTTCATCCGTAGGTCCCATAATATAAAAGGTCATATCCTCATATTTTTTACTTGCTAAAGAAAAAGCCCGTAACATAGTCTTTATGTCTTTAATTGGAACTACTCTTATTATGGCTCCCACATTAATTTTACTACTCTCAAGCTTTGTTTCCTGAGCTTTTGCTATGTCTGCAAAATTTAAAACACTTATACCATTATGAATAACATGAGTCTTGTATTCTGGACAGCCGATTTCTATTTGTATGTCTCGATTCCTATCAAATAAACTTAATACTTTCTTAGCTTTAGAATAAGCACAATGAGATAAATTGTAGAAATAATCTATCCACATATTTTTAATATATCCTTCTAGCCAATCTGCTTGGATTATTTCTTCTTCTCGTTCCCTTGTATATATGCCATGCTCAGTTAAGATAAAATTCTTATTATTTTGGTGTGCTGCATATGCACCAATCACACCTGCATAACCAGTGGAAACTGAATGGTAAACATCTGCTTCTGGATAATCTTTAAAAAGTAAAGAAAATAATACTAAATACATAGATTGTATTGTCCAATAAACTTCTGAAAATGGAGCCAATGAGTGTTTTTCTATATAGGCTTCCTTAATTATTTCATAAAATCCTTCACTCATTAATAAGTCCTTAGCATTGAATTTTTTCATCTCACTTCTATTAAATAGACTAAATAAAATATTCCAATCTAAATTTTTTCCTTTTAATAATGTTTTTAAAGCATTTAACTCTTCTGGTAAAAATGGTATTGCCTTGTTCCATTTACCTCCTATGTCTAATAGCTCATCTAAAAATAAATCGTGTATTTCTACTAAATTTGAAGGTAAATCATACTTATAATTGCCTCTTATTTTGTTTTCAGGATTTATAGCTATTATTATAAATTCATGTTCAGGCATATTAATCATCAATCTCTGTATCCAACTAGAAACTCCACCTACAATGTAAGGGTATGAGCCTTCTGAAATAATACATATCCTCATTTATTTCACCCCAATAACAGCTGTATTTTCTTTCATCTTTATTAAATATCTAAAATTATCAATTTTTTCATATTCACAATTATTTGAAAATGTAATGTCTTTATAGGTTGCTAAAATTAAAGAAGCTTCATGTTGAAGATTATCAAGCCTTATAGTTATTCTATTATCTTCTTCCAAGTAGAATGCATCTATATTAACATACTGTTTTACTTTTTCTGCAGCATAAGAGGCTTTAGATTTTTCTAACCACCCATAATATTGATTTATAGCACCAAATAATTTATCGGTTTCTAAATAAAGTTCTTCCCACAGTAAACCTTTACTTCTGTAGGGGTCTTGAACATCATCTGGGTGAACAAAATGATTAACTATACCATGTAGTGTAAGAGCAGAGGCCATAGAATACCTTGTTGCCTCATTATAAAATGCGCCAGAAGTAACCCTTGGCAAAGAGGTACCAAATTTTTCATCTACATCAAATTCCTGTGTAAAGACTTCTTCTAGTATTTTGCCATTATCATCAGATACAGTATAGTAAACTCCACTAATATTCTTTATGCTAGGTATTGCTTTTAATAATGATGGTATAGCATCTTCATCTAAGAGATTAGATGGTGGAACATAGGCTGTAAAATTATAATTAGGATAAACATGATTAAAATAACTTGTACTTGTATTAATAGCTTCTACAATATCACTTCCATTTTCCCATACCTTATAGCCATATGGATTAGCACTAGCTTCATTAAATAATAAGGATTGATGATTGTATCCATGAAAAGCTATTTCACCATTATATTTTAACAAATCAGAAGTTAATCGTTTTGTAGCTGATAAAATATATTTATTATTTTCAAAAGGACCACTAACTTTGTCATTATAAGTTTCAATATATACACCTGTATATATAAGTTTATATTTACTAATGAGCTTAACCATATCAGGCCACCATATATCTAAAATAAATCTTTCAGTATTTCGTCCATAGTTTGTTTTTAATATTTCTGGATTAGCATTATAATCAGCTGGAAAGTCATCTAAGAATACTACTTGTGAATTAATAATTGGATAAATAAAGAATTCTCCTAATAAGGAAATTGCTCCTGTAAGAACTCCTCTAAACTCCTTCCCCTCATAATTTCCAAGATTTAAAACCATTATTTCACCTTCATAGTAATCTATGCTCCATATTAATGGGGTCCCATTATTGGTTTCCATATGAACTATAGAATCATCCGCTACAGCTAATTCAAGAAATCTAAATTCAGTATATTTCATATCATCAAATTCATCTAAATTTAGCTCTCCATAAACACCAGATAATACTTCAGAATTAAAATAAACTGCATTAGTTTCTTTAGTCATTCCTGTTTTTGTTATTCCAAATGCTGAATCTGCATATTTGGTCACGTTTTCTCCCTCTTGAATTATACTATCAATTAGATACACTATCTTCCCACCATTAGAGACATAGGCCATGATACGATCAAGATCAATAATATTATTTAAATCATCTTCAATCATAATAATAGTATTATAATCATCATATATTCTATCTACCTCCGTGGATTTCATCATTTCATAATCTATATTTAAATAATCTAAGGTAATACTAATATTAGTTAATTCTTTGTTTTTTTCATTATATATTATAAGAAAATTGTTTTTATTGTAGCCATCTTTCTGTTCTTCTGATAATTTTGTTGCTTTAACAATATTGTATTCATTTGTTATTATATTTTCTATGGAATCAGTACTAAATATAATATCCATTCTAAATAATTGGATAAATATTAATAATACTATGACATAGGCAAATAATTTAATATATCCTTTTCCTACTTTCATGCTTAACCTCCTAACCAAAACCTAACAACATTGATAGCATCTTTTGAAAAAGTTATATCGCTAGATATAAATTTTCTTAAGGCAATATTAAATTTACGGAAATCTCTCATAGAATAAAAAGACTCAAGAAGTAGTAGATACTTTTCTTCCGTATTATTATAGTTCTTAGCTAATATATCTGTGTAAATATATGCCTTGTCAAAATTTCCTGTTCTTACTAATAGATTTATTAAATTTGATATATGTCTAATATGTGAATCTAAATTTTCATTAACAATTCTTTCTAGTATAGTAATGCCATCTTCAATATAAGCTTCTTTTATATCTTTATCTAAATACTCATTATGAATAAATTCCATTAATTGATCTGAGTAAGAAATTATTATAGTAGGGTTATTTTTATTTTTCATATATAATTCAGACATTCTATTCATACTATTATCTAACTTTCTCTTAGAATGTAAAATACTGGATGCAGCATAATGTGAAGTCTCACTATCTTCATTTAGTAGCGCCATGTTCATGAGCGAAGTATATTTGTTAACATCTTTTTTAATTAAGTTCAAAACTACCTCTCTTCTTCTTTTGTAGTCTTCTTCAATCAAAGCTTTCTGTACAGGTATTACTTTTGTTTCTTCTTCTATATTTAGTTTGTTTACAAATCTAAAGTTCTTATTTTCATTATCAAAATACCCTAGCAAATCGTACCTTGATTTAAGTGAAGAGAATTCTAAATTTGTTAAATATAATAAATATACTATAATTGCACCTCCAACTGGAAATGCTAGTACGATTAATAGGCATGCAATGGTTGGCGCTTTATATTTAATTTTCTTATAAAATATCAATATAAACAGTGTAGATACTGTTAAATGTAATAATACTAAAGTTTTCAATATCTACCACCTCATTCCTTTATAGTTGTATCTGAATTACTAAGGGTTTTTATATAGTCTTTTACCCCGGACAGCTTATTAGAAATTAAATAAATTAGAACCTTTATTGTATCTAAAAGCTGATAATTTAACAGTTGAAACTCTATTTGATCTATAAATATTATAGCAACAACCTTTTTATCCTTAAATAAAGGCGCTGCTATAGTCGGAAATGTCTTTTCTAAGGATTTATTAATGAATATCTTTTGCTCAATAGCAACTTTATTTAAAAATTCATTTTCATCAATTCTAATTAAACTATTAAAATTCCTGATTTCAGGAGAAGCTACAAGTTTTATATACTCTTTATCTGCGGTTACTGAATAAATATATATATTTTTATTTTTCAATATTTTAATCAATAACTTTTGGGATTCATTTAGTATACTATTACTATCTGTTTCTTCTAGTTTTGTTATTGTTTCTAAAGTTTTCTGAAAACTATTATCATAATTTTCAATAGTATTTTGCAATGTATTTTTTATTTCTATAGATTGATCATAAACTTCATAGGTAAAACTCATCTCTTCTTTTAAATCTTCTAAGTCAAGAGTCAATATTTCTTTCTCTATTTTTATTCTATCTACCATATTTCCAATACTAATTCCTATAATAAAATAAATAGTACTATATAATAGATTACTAGGATCATTTATTAGGTTAAAGGTTTTCATGCCTTCAAAAGTCATCTTAAACCATATGTTAGCTATAATAGATAAAATTACAGCTATACTACCTTGCTTAAATCCATAAATTAAATTTATAAAAACAATATATAGTATAAATAAATCGACTTTTATGCTTAGCTTATACCTTATTAAATAATTTAAAGTAGCAAATATGATAAATAATAATATATTTTCAATATCCCTATAATTTTTTCCTATTTTATATGATTCTCTAGGTTTATCTCTCTTTATAGTAACTTCATCTGATGCTATGATATTATTATTCTCGTACCACTGTATAGTCCTTATTATACCTTGGGTTAAATCATATTTCGGTGACCAGTTCAAATTTAATTTAGCCCTTTTATTGTCTAATACATATTCATGTTCTATATTATGATCTGCTTTAATCCTTATGTTTTTATATTTATGAGAGATGGTAGAAAATAATTCTAATATTTCATTTTGTGTTGACCCTTGATTGGAAGAAATGTTTAAAATAGAAGGAGAATGCTTTTCACATACAATTTTTATGGCTTCTACTAAGTCGCCTATATAAATATAATCCAACTTGTTCTTAATTATTTTTAATTCCTCATCTAAATTAGAAATAGACAATAACTTTTGAATAAATGAACTAGGATTGTTCATTCTAGGCCCATATACTTCTCCCACTCTAAGAGTTATAGCATTTAGTCCCTTCCTTCTATATTGATCGCAATATAACTCTCTTATAACACCATGGTATCCTTGTTCATCCTTAGGGTTAAGATTATCTTCTTCTGTTATTGGTAAGGAATCTTGTATTCCATATACATTATAATGGGATATAGTTATAAATTTTTTTACATCAAACTTCTCTGAATAATAAAGAATATTGATTAAACCTTTATTGTTTGACTGTAAGATATGGCTGTATTCATCTACATTTTCTTTAGTTAATTTCTTATTTGCTAAATGAATTACTATATCGAATTTATTGTCCCTAAATATAGTCTCACACTTATTACTGCCAGCAGATATATTAAAAAAACTTACATTCTTAATTTGATTAAATGAATTTGGGGCGGACAAGTCATCTATTACTGTTATACTATGATTTTCCTTTAGCAAGCCTTCTACTACTGCTAGCCCAATAAAGCCGTACCCACCAGTTACTAATATCCTCATATTCTCACCTATCTTTCTTTCACTTCAAAAAATATGTAATTAATATATATTTAGTTTATTTTTTTTTATACCCAAAGAAATATATAAATAAACATCGCATTAACTTACTAAAGCATATGGAATTATTGTATATTCTATATATCCCTATGAGGAAATAAATCATTTGACTATAATCATTGGTTTTTGATAAACTATGAGAACAATATTTTCCGCACAAATAATTATATTACTAGTTAGGGGGACTTCTTATGCGATTTGGAATTTTTATTATACTTATAATTTTCTTATTATCATTTGCTTTTGTCCAAATTAAATTTAGTAAGCCAGCTAATGATAATATAATCTCCAATCAAAAAAACTATGTAGTTTTTTATAATAAAGTGAATAATGAAAATATAAAAACTATTTCTAAATATGATATGGCCATAATTGAACCTACTAATATAACTTCAGAACAATTGAATATTTTAAAGGAATCAAACACTATAAGTTTTGCATACCAATCAATTTTTGAAGTTGAGCCATATCACAAAAAAAAGGTTAGTTTATTAAAAGAAGAAGATTATTTGTATATTAATGGTGTTAAACAGTTCAACGAAGAATATCAAAATTTTTATGGTGATATTAAATCAACTAATTATCAAAATGTACTCTTAGATTCAATAGATAAAAATGTGGTTCAAAAAGGATTTGAAGGAGTTTTCTTTGATACATTGGATAATATTCAACATTATATTGATGAGCCATTTAGAGAAGAGCTTTATTTAGGCTATATTTCTTTTTTTAAAAAAGTAAGATCTAAATATCCCAACCTTTCAATTATCCAAAACAGAGCCTTTGATTTTTATAATTTTGGTTCTGCAGAATTTCTAGATGGATTAATGTATGAAGACTTAAAATATGAGACACTAGAAAATTCTAAATATTACAATGAGTTGATTGATGAACTAATAGATACATCTGAAAAACATAATGTAATAATATTAGCATTATCCCATGATAATCCATTGAAAAACTACCAGTTGGCTAAGGAACTCAATTGGCTATATCATTTTAACCCTCCAGATAATAATTATATGAAACTTGAAACAACAATTTATGATATTAAAATTAAATAAATACAAAAGAAGAAGGCACCTAAGATAATTAGCTACCTTCTTTTAAAATTAATTTTTTCTATCTTTTAATTATCTCCAGCTACAGAAATTGAGCTGATTTTAATACTTGGTGAACCAAAATAACTTGGCGATGGAAAACCGAATATTAAATCATTGCCAATGGCTTCAATGTCTTTAAATAATTTGTATAAATTACCTGCTATTGTAATTTGATTTATTGGTCTATTGATTTTACCACTCTTTATTTCATAGCCAGAAGCAGAAAGAGAAAAATCTCCTGATACAGGATTAAGTCCAGAATGAAGTCCAGCTACATCTATTATATATACACCATTTTCTATAGATGATATCATGTCTTCTAGACTACTATCTCCTGCTTGTACATAAAAATTACTTGGTGCAATAGATAAAGGCGATTTGTATGAATTCCTTTTTGAATTACCAGTGGCTGTAGTATTGAATTTTTTGGCAGTTTTTAAACTATGAAGATAAGTAGTTAGCACACCATTATGAATAATATTTTTTTTACTAGTGCTCATGCCTTCATCATCAAAACTGCGTGATCCAAAGCCTCCTGCTAAAAATGGATTATCAACTAGAGTTACAATCTCACTGGCTATTTTTTCATTAATTTTATCTTTTAATAAGGATAAACCCTTGTCCACATATTCTGCAGAAAATACTGATGAAACAAAGGATAAAAGATCTCCAAATACTGTATTTTTAATAATCATTGGATATTCGCCTGTTTTAAGAGGTGAGGCTCCCAATAGTGAGATAGCTTCTTCTACTGCTTCTTTGGCTATTTCTTCTATATTGATCTTTTCTAAATCACTAAAAGACCTAAAGGCCATGGCAGTCTTAGTATCTTCATCTTCTTTTACTACAACTGAAATATATATTACTCCTCCATTAGTCTTTTGGCTCAAATCTACACCCCTAGTATTTACTATGGTAGAGGTTTGTTCAAACTCTTGATAACCACACATTTGAACTGAAGTCACTCTCTTATCTAAACTTAAAGCTTTTTTTTCTAATTCTTTAGCCAGGTTTATTTTCTCTTCCATGGATGATTGTGAAAGCTTTTCATTATAAACATTTACTTCAGTATATTTATCAGAACCTCCAAAGATTTCTTCATCTTCTGCAGATTCAATAAAACTAGCATTTTCATATGCTTCATCTATTAGCATATCTATAGATGTTTCATCTAATTTTTCCGTATATGAATATCCCATTTTGCTATTTGATACTCCTCTAAAGGATAATCCTCCTGATTCAGCTATACTATATTTATCTACTTCTCCTTGAAAAACTCCAATACTTATAGACTTTGAAGTTTCTATATATGCTTCCATGTCATCAAATTTTTCTTTGCCTTTTTTAAAGATCTTCCCGATTAAATCATTATATTTCATTAGTCTTCCACCTTCCTTCCACCTACGGTTAGTGATTTAACTCTTAATGCTGGTTGACCTACATTGGCAGGTATAGAGCCACTTTCTGCTCCACACATACCTTGCCCTAAGTCTAAGTTATTACCTACCATATCTATTAATTCCAGTACTTTTATACCGTTGCCTATTAAAGTTGCTCCTCTAACAGGTTTTAAAATTTTACCATTTTCAACAATATAACCTTCCATAACTGCAAAGTTAAAGTCACCTGTAGCTGGATCAACACTACCTCCACCAAGTTTTTTAGCATATAATCCATTTTCTGTATTACTTATTATGGATTCAAAAGTTGATTCTCCTGCACCTATATAGGTATTGTTCATACGAGAAGTAGGTGCAAATTTATACGATTGCCTTCTACCTGAACCTGTAGATTCCATATTCATTCTTCTGCCGTGAATTTTATCTATTAAATAAGATTTTAAAATACCATTTTCGATTAATATATTCTTTTGAGTCGGAGTTCCTTCATCATCTATATTGGTAGTTCCCCATCCATTTGGCATTGTTCCATCATCTATTGCAGTTACAAGTGGAGAAGCCACTAATTGTCCTAATTTGTTTGCAAAGGCAGAAGTACCCTTTGATACAAATGCTGCTTCAAGTGCATGACCACAGGCTTCATGGAATAAAACTCCTCCAAATTCATTGTCTATAATAACAGGCATAGTGCCACTAGGACAATATTCTGCATGAACCATGGTTTTTGCTATTCTTGAGGCTTCTATCCCTACCTCTTCTACATTGATCTTTTCATAAAATTCAAAACCCATTGATGCTCCAGGTGAGTAACTACCTTGTTGCATTTCTCCATTTTTAGATGCAACTGAAGCAATTGAAAGTCTAGTTCTAACTCTTCTATCAGTTGCAAGTAGCCCTTCTGTATTGGCAACTAGAATCTTTTGATCTTCTTCTAAGTAATTTGCTGTTACTTGAGAAATAACAGGGTCATATTCCTTGGCTGCTTTATATCCTCTTTTCAACAATTCTATTTTATCTTTTTTCTCAACTTTGTTTGGATAAATTGAGATAGGATTGTAATTAGTCCCTTCTCTCTTCATTAAATTAAGTCTTAATTCAATGCCCTTTGAATCTAAGGCAGCTGCTGCTTGCTTGGCTACTTTTATTAAATTTTCTTCATTTGAATCATTAGTATATGCATATATACTATTAAATTTATGGAAGATTCTTATGCCTACTCCATAGTCCCTACCAGAAATATTATTTTCTATTAATCCTCCAACCAGTCTGATACTAGCATTGATTTTGTCTTCTACAAATATCTCAGCAAAGTCTCCACCTTTTGATAAGGCAGCATATAAAACATTTTCTATTACTCTATTGCTTAACAAATTATCTACCTCCCATATAATGTTCTCCAATCATTATATCAATATACTTCGATTAATGAAATACTTTTCAAAAAAAAGGACTCCAAAGAGTCCTTTTTACTAATTATTTACTTTTAATGTAGTTATCTATGGTTTTAGCTGCATCTTTTCCTGCACCCATTGCTAAAATAACTGTGGCCGATCCAGTCACATTATCTCCACCAGCGAAAATTTCTTCCCTCGTGGTTTGACCGTAGTCATCTGCTATTAAGCATTTTCTGCTATCCATATCTAATCCTTCTGTGGTATTTGGTATAAGTGGATTAGGTGTAGTCCCTAAAGCCATTATAACTGTTTCAACTTCCATTTCAAATTCTGAGTTTTCTACAGCTATTGGTCTTCTTCTGCCTGAACTGTCTTTTTCTCCTAACTCCATTTTAATGCATTTAATACCTCTTACCCAACCTTTATCATCTGCTAATATTTCTGTTGGGTTAGTTAGAAATTCAAATTTTATACCTTCTTCCATTGCATGATGTACTTCTTCTATCCTAGCAGGTAGTTCAGATTCGGTTCTTCTATATATTACATATACATCTGCTCCTAATCTTTTAGCAGTTCTTGCAGCATCCATTGCTACATTTCCCCCACCTACTACAGCTACTCTCTTTCCTACTTTTATTGGTGTATCATAATCTTCTCTATAAGCTTTCATTAGATTGTTTCTGGTTAAAAATTCATTAGCTGATAATACTCCATTTGTATTTTCTCCTGGTATACCCATAAATATTGGCAGTCCCGCACCAGATCCAACGAAAACAGCTTCAAAATTTTCCTCATCTAAAAGTTCATCTATAGTTACGGTTCTACCAATTATTACATTGGTTTCTATTTTTACACCTAGTTTTTTTAAGTTTTCTATTTCTCTTTTTACTATGTTTTCCTTAGGTAGTCTAAATTCTGGAATACCATATACTAATACTCCACCTGGTTCATGAAGTGCTTCGAAAATAGTTACTTCATAGCCTTCCTTAGCCAATTCACCTGCACATGTAATTCCTGCTGGACCTGAACCTATTACAGCTACTTTGTGACCATTACTTTCTTTAACATTAGCCAAATTTAAATTGTTTTCTATTCCATAATCAGCAGCAAATCTTTCTAATTTACCTATAGCTATTGGATCGCCTTTTTTTCCTAAAATACAAGTTTTTTCACATTGGTCTTCTTGAGGACAAACTCTACCGCAAACAGCAGGTAATGATGAATATTCTGCTAGTATACGTGCTGATTCTTCGAATTTACCATCTTCAATAGCCTTTATAAATCTCGGAATATCTATAGCTACTGGACACAATGGAACACATTGTGGGTTTTTACATTGTAAACATCTTTTTGCTTCAAGCATAGCTTCTTCAGCTGTATATCCCAAACAAACTTCATCAAAGTTTGTGTTTCTAATAACAGGATCTTGACTAGAAATAGGTACTCTTGTAAATCTACTCATTATTCTGCACCTCCGTGTAGCGCACATTTTTTATGATCTAATTCAATTTCTTCTTCTTTATATTGTGTTTGTCTTCTAAGTGCTTCATCAAAGTCTACTAAGTGACCATCAAATTCAGGGCCATCTACACATGCAAACTTAACTTCATCCCCTACAGTAACTCTACAAGCCCCACACATTCCAGTTCCATCAACCATAAGTGGATTCAAGCTTACAATAGTAGGAACACCATATTTTTTTGTAGTTAATGCTGTAAACTTCATCATTATCATTGGCCCTATTGCAATAGCCAAATCATAATGTTTTCCTTGATTGTCCATTAAGTCTTCAAATTGTTTTGTAACCATACCATTGAAACCGTAACTTCCATCGTCAGTTGTTATGTATAGATTTCCTGCAACTGATCCTATTTTATCTTCTAAGATTACTAAATCTTTATTTTTAGCACCTATTATAACATCTACATCAATTCCTCTATCATGAAACCATCTTACTTGTGGAAATACTGGTGCTGTTCCAACTCCACCTGCTATAAATAATATTTTTTTCTTCTTTAATTCTTCTATGTCTTCATTTACAAATGCAGATGGTTGACCTAAGGGTCCAACAAAATTACTTACATAATCTCCTTCTTCTAAGCTTACTAATCTCTTTGTTGATGAACCCATTGCTTGTACAACTATATTTACTGTTCCCTTCTCTTTATCATAATCACATATTGTAAGCGGAACTCTTTCCCCATTCTCGTCCGTTATTACAATAATGAATTGACCTGGTTGAGCCGAATTTGCTATTCTTGGAGCTTCAATATCTATAGAGTAAATATTCTCTGCTAGACATTCTTTTTTTACAATTTTGTACAATTCAAATTCCTCCTTTGGTAATAAATTACTAGACTACATTCTAATTATACTAGATGAAATAATATTTGCAAGGAATTTAGGAAAACGTTTTTTTATTTTTCTATAATAGTAAAAGCTGTATAAATTTTCAAATTTTATACAGCTTTTAATCACTCTAATTCTTCTTTTAATTCCATAATGGATTTTGTAGATATATTTTCTTCTGAGATATCTAAGAGTTTTATCATTTTATCTAATTCATCCTGACTCTCTACTTCTATTTCCATATAAGGATAAGGATAAGTCTTTTCGTCCCATATATCTAAATCAAATCTAGCATTTTGCAAACTATAGGATTTCCTTTCCTTAAAGCCTTCTTCAATTTTGTCATAGCCTAATTCATGAAAGATCTGCAATATAGCTTCCTTATTCTCAACTTCTGAATTCATTTCAATATTTTCCCTAAGTCCCTCAGTGTGGATTATCTTTTTAAGAGTAAGAGTTATATGATTTTTATTATTTAATCCATCTTTGGTCTCTCTTAATCTTAAATAAGCATTAATGGATTCCTTAATAGGTTTTGTTGTAGAATCTATTAGTGTATTTACTTGGGTTTCTTTTGCTATTAATCTTCCCCCTAAGCTTATAATCTTTCTTTCCATTTCTTCTAAATCTATATTTAGTATTTTCACTTCTAATTCCCTTACCATATTAGATTACCTCCACTTATGGTGTGCTTAATGTCTATGTTTTTATCAAAAATAATTAAATCTGCCCTTTTACCTACTCTTATACTCCCTAATTCTCTACCCATATTAATTGCCTTGGCAGGATTTAAACTAGCCATTTTAACTGCTTCATGTATTGGAACTTCTAAGAATTTCACCATATTATAAACAGCTTGCTTTAGGTTTAAAGTTGATCCAGCTAAACTTCCTGAAGCTAACCTAGCTGCTCCATCCTTTACAAATACCTTTTGATTACCTAACAAATATTCTCCGTCACCTAAGCCTGCAGCCATCATTGCATCACTAACTAAGACTATTTTATCATAGCCTTTCATCTTTAAAGCCATTTTTGCTGCTGCATCATGTAAGTGAATTCTATCATAAATTAATTCACAATAAACTCTATTATCCAAAAGGCTTGCCCCTATAACTCCTGGCTCTCTATGGTTAAAGCTTCTCATACCGTTATATAAATGGGTTGCTATGGTAATACCTGAATTAATTCCTCTTTGTGCACTTTCAAAGGTGGCATTTGTGTGAGCCATGGCAACGGCTACATTACTCGCTTTTAACTTTGCTATTACTTCTATAGAACCTTTTAATTCAGGCGCTAAGCTAACCATTTTCAACTTGCCCCTTGCAATTTCTAACAATTCTTGAATACGATTTAGATCTGGAAGCTTTATATATTCCTCCGGCTGAGCACCTTTTTTCTCCAAATGGAAGAATGGTCCCTCTAAATGAATTCCCAAAATATTAGCCTTACCTAGTTTATTATCATAATCTACAATATTTTTCATAGCCTTAATTATATTTTCGTAAGAAGAAGTAATTATTGTACCCAAATAAGATGTAACTCCATTTGATAAGTGGAATTCTCCAATTTTATCCAGTGCTTCTTCTGTGCTATCCATTACATCATAACCTGAATTTCCATGATTATGAATATCTATAAAGCCAGGACTAAGATAATTGCCTCCACCATCAATTATTTCTCCTTCTGAATCTTCTAACAAGTGGTCTAGATTGATTTCTACTATTTTACCTTCATTAATTTTTACTCCTAAGCCTTCCAAAACCTCATATGGAGATATGATTTTTACATTTTTAATCAACATATGCATCACGGTCTACAATAATGGTTAGGTCTGGATGACATAATAACATAGATACTGGGAAATAGGTGGATGCTACTGGATTTTCCAATAATTGTTTTATAACTGGTCTTTTCTTTTTACCAGTGGCTAATAAAATTAATTTCCTAGCTTTTAATATACTGCCAATGCCCATTGTTATTGCTGTTCTAGGCATTTCATCAATGGAATTAAAAAATCTAGAATTTACCCTAATTGTAGAATCTGTTAATTTAACTACTGATGTATTGATATTTAAATGGTCTCCTGGTTCATTAAAAGCTATGTGACCATTTTCACCAACTCCTAGTATTTGTAAATCAATCCCTCCAGCATCTTCAATTTTTTTATCATATTCTCTACATACTCTATCTATATCTTCTGCTATACCACTAGGTACTAGGGTATTGTTTTTATCTATATTTATATGATTAAAAAGATATTCATCCATAAAGCTTCTATAACTCTGTGGGTGATCTCCATTTAGCCCTATATATTCATCTAAATTAAATGTTCTTACACCAGAAAAATCTACTCCTTCAGTTTTATAGGAGTTAATTAATTCTAAATACATACCTTTAGTAGTGCTTCCTGTAGCCAGTCCTAGTATAATATTCGGATTACTCTTAATTTCTTGGATTAATATACCTGCTACCTTTTTGCTAACTCCATCATAATCATTTTCTACAACAACTTTCATCATTTCACTCTCCCATTATCTTTTTAATTTCAAAATCTATAAAATCACTAGACACACAATGAAACAGGATCCCTTCTACAATACCTTCTACTGCAAATTTATGGCCTTCTGCATGAAGATGGCCATAAATGCATATATCAACTCCGAATTCTTTCATTATGTAAACAAATTCATTTGGCGATAAATCCATATTAAATGGCGGATAATGAAGCATTGCTATTGTAGTCTCGGAATTTTCTTTCGTATGGTTTAAAGATGCCCTAAGCCTATTAAGTTCTCTTTGAAATATCTTTTCATCGTCTACATCAAAAGCCTCGTTATCTTTTGGCATCCAGCCTCTTGTACCAACTATAGACACACTTTTATAGTTATAACTATTGTTTTGTAAAAAGAATATAGTCTTAAAATTAAAATTATTTAACTTATTTAAACTTTGCCACCAATAGTCATGATTTCCCTTGATTAATACTTTAAATCCTGGCAATTCATCAATTTTTTTCAAATCTTCATATACCTCAGGTGTTCTTAAGGCCCAAGAAATGTCACCAGGTATTAAGACTAAATCTTCATCTTTAACATTTTGTTTCCAACTCTGGAATATATTTTCTTCATGATCAATCCAGTTATCACCAAATATATCCATAGGTTTTTCTTTTGAACTATCTAAATGCAAATCACCAATACCATAAATCATATTCACACCTCAGTTAATATTAAATATTTAAATTTTTTAAATTATAATCTATACCAATTTTTTTGTCTAATAATTCCATTTCTCTTTTTTGACATGTAAATAAAATTATTTGCCTGTCTTTGCTTGTATCTACTAAAAACCTTAATATATTCTCCAACCTAATATCATCATATTGTATAAAACAATCATCCAATATAAGAGGCAATTTATTATCTGCCATTGATTTTATTATACCAAACCTTAAGGCAAAATATAATTGATCTATAGTACCACCACTAAGTTTATTTACATTAATTAATTCACCAGTAATAGGATTGTTAACACCTAATTCTAGATTACTATCTATTTTTACAGACTGATATTTTCCATCTGTAATTTTTTCAATAATTTTCCCAACTCTTTCATTTATAACTGGGGCAAATTGCTTGTGAATATCTTTGGATAATTCTTCTATAGTGCTTTTAGCTAATTCTAAAGACTGTTTTTTTCTATCCATTTCATTTATTTTAAGAGTACTTCTATGAATTTCTTCTTCTACATTAACTAAATTAGAAATCTTTTGATTTATATTTTCTAAATTACTTTCAATTCCTTTTTTGCTAATCATATTGCTAGTGAGTTCATCTTGTAAAAAGACTAACTTTCTTCTTAAATCTCCACTTGTTAATTCTTCTTCAACAATAGTATAATCTCCATAACTTAACAGCTTGTTTGATATTTCTTCCAATTTAAAATTACCCAATATTCTAGTGAATAAATCCTCTTTGTTTTTTATTTTTTCCAATGTTTCTTGATATATTTGTTTTTTGCTTAGGCCAATTTTAAAATCATCAATTGTGGCAGAATTATTTCTTTCTAATATTTCTTTAAGGGCGTTTTTATAAAAATCTTTTTCTTTTTTAACAGACTCCAAATTCTTTTGCATTGACACACTAGTTTCTATGGTTTTATTAATCTCTTGTTCTAATTGCTCTTTCTTAAATATCTTCAAAGCATAATCTTCTTGTAAACCTTTGAATTCTAAATTATTATTCACATTATACTTCTTGAATATTTCTGCAATAATATTCTCATTTTCTATTATCCGCATCTTATTTTCCTGGTCTAATGACTCCAAAACATTTTTTTGAGATGCGATTCTTTTTAGTAGCCCATTTACTCTTCTCCACTTCCAAATTCCATAAGTAAATATCATGGTTAAAAATACATTAGTTATCAATAGTCCTGGTCTATTATTAACAAAACTATAAATTAATAGTGTGAGAAATAGCAATCCTGAAATGATCAATAGAATATTTAAGCTATGTTTTTTACTTTTATTACTACTATAATCTCTTTTAATAAATTCTAAATTATTGGAATTGTTATTTTGCATTAACTTATTTTTTTCATCTTCTAGTTTTTCAAAATATTTATAGTCCTTTTGAAGTTCATTATCTAAATTATAAGAACTATTATTCTTTATAACTAGACTATTGATTTCTTCATCTAGATTTTCTAGAGTATACATTAGTTCTTTTATTTTTTTCTCTAAATGTTCTATATCATTATGAATACCAATGCATTTAGAGTAATCATCCATGGTCAAATTGTCATAGATTATATATTTTTCAGCTTCAATTTGAAGAAGTTCAATCTCATCCTTTAAAATCTTAGCATCATTGTATTGATTTCTCATTTCTATTATATTTGCATTTAATAATCTTGATTGAATTTCTTTTATTTTAAGATTATATATATGGATACTACTTTCTAGTTGTGAATTTTCTCTCAGTAAGTCTTCATAAATATCTTTAAAGGACAAAATTTCTTCTTTTTCTTCTTGTAAATAGATTAATTTTTGATTTTCTTTACTATAAGCACTAGTAGGTGCTTTTGTTGAGCCTATTTCTTTTATGGCAAGATTAAGTTCATTGATAGCTCCATCAATTGAAATATTTTCATCCATGGCACTAGATACATTAACTAGTTTTTCTCTAAGTTCATTTGCTAATTTATTGTCTGTCTTTAATTCTAATTGTTTTATAGAAACAGTATTGGAATATACAGCATTATTAAATCCAAAAAAATGAAAGCCTGGTTGTAATATTCTTCCATTGTTTCCAGTATCAATACCGTAGGTAAGGTCTTCACCTGTGCTGTCTAATAACACTTGTGTGGCTTCTTGTGATTTAGTAAAGTTTCTTTCTATAATATAATCTTCAGAAAAATATTCAAATTTAATTATTCCACTATAGTTTGTATTATCCCAGGGATTGTACCTTTCATGTTCATCCAAGTATATGGCATTTCTAACATAGGGTTTTAAAAATCCATAAAACATGCCATCAATAAAATTGTGGATAGTGGTTTTACCTGCTTCATTTTCTCCATATATAATATTTATTCCATTTTTAAAATATATTTTCTTATTTTTAAACTTTCCAAATCCAATAAGATTTAATTCTCTTATGTTCATTATACAGCCCTACCTTTCAATAAGGCAGATAAGCCATAATAAAGAGAATCTTTTATTATCTGGTTTTCTAATCCTTTTGATTTCATAGTATGTATAAATTGACCAATAATATTGTCCTTATTAGCCTTTTCCAATGCTTCTAAGTCAAAATCCAGCTCAGTATTATCAATTATTTCTATATGGTAAAATGAGCTCTCTAAGTCAAGCTCTAAACTACTTAGGTCCAAGTCATTGTCTATATAACCTTGAAGATGGACCCTATAAAAGTCCCTATCTAGGCTCCCTATGCTAATTTCTCTTATCTTATTAATTATATCTAAATATCCCATTTCATTGTTTAACTCCAAATCTACTTTTAAGAAACTCCTTTTGCTAAAAGGCACTAGCTCTATTTTTGTTATTCCATTATTAATAGTCCCAAGAATTATTCCTCTATCACCAGTTTCTCCAAAATCAAGGGGCTCTGGAGAACCTGAATAAGCTATTTTTTGGCTAAACAAATTAGGTTTATGGATATGACCCAGTGCAATATAATCCATATTTAAATCCTTTAAAGCATTCAAATCCAATGGCAAGTAATTGGAATTCGCTCCTATATCTCCATGGATAATTAGAATCCTGTTCATATCTTCTGTATTCTCTATATTCTCTAATATCATATTCTCTTTTAACTCTATTTTATCCCAACTATAGCCATAAACCACAGTATTCAATCCCTTAAACTCCTTGCTATCCAAACCATCACTTTTAAATATGGTAACATTTGGAGTCCATTGGACTTTATTGTATAAAGAATTTTCATCTATGAAGTCATGATTCCCTGCCGATATAATAACATTTACATGGGGACATGTTGCTAGAATATCTCTTACCCTTTTCATATCTCCTAAGGTAAAATATCTTTCTTCATATAAATCTCCTGCTATAAATAAGAAATCCACATTGTCCTCTATACTTTTCTCCACTATTCTTTCAAAGGTAGACCACAATTCTCTTCTTCTAGCCATTGCCTTGTCTTTATGAAAAGATACATTATTAAATTGAAGTCCTAAGTGAATATCTGCAGTATGTATGAATTTAATCAAAATATCTCCTCCTTTATAACTACTAAATTATATCATAATTTGCTTTAAAAAACCAAAAACAACCAGCTAAATAATAAGCTGGTTATCTAAAAATACTATTTTGTTAATATCTCTAAAATCATTCCAAGGTATATATTCAATTTGATTTTCCTTACAAAAAACTTCTAACCCATCCTTGGCAAAAACTACATCTGCTTCTCTAGCTACTGATTGATCTGTAACTCCATCTCCTATGAAAATTACCTTGTAACCCTGTTCTTTAAGTTTTTCGTAATGTTGTATTTTACAATTTCCACATGGTCCCATATCGCAACATTCTAGATTGCCATCATCATAATAAGAAACAGTTATATTGTCATCATGAAAATTCAAAGTATTTGCATGTATATCTACGTTCCTTATACCATGTTTTTCTAAAAAAGGAATAATGCCATTTTGAAATCCACCACTTACAATTGCAACAGGTATATTATTAGACTTGATGTTTTTATAAAATTCTACAAATCCTTTTGAAATAGGGATTTCATTTAAGATGAATTCCAGATAATCCTTTTCCATTATCTTGACTTCAGCAAATGCAGAATCCATAAATTCTATATAATTCATCTCTTCTTCTTTTGAAAATAATTCTTTTATTTTATCATTCATATGATTATACATCAATTTGTCATTTGTGTCTGCTGTAGTAATAGTACCATCGAAATCTATTAATATGGCTACTTTATCCCAATCTTTTATATTTAACACCTTACCACCCAATCTTTCAGTCACTTTTTTCTATGCCAAGACTACATCTTTTATAACTTGAAGGACCCCATTATCATTATTGCTTTTTGCCATAAAATTAGCTACATTTTTAATCTCTTCAGATGCATTTTCCATTGCATAGCTATGATAACCTTGTTTTAACATTTCAATATCATTATTATAGTCCCCAAAAACCATAACTTCATTATCTCTTATCCCAAATTTATCTTTTAGTACATTTACGGCTACTCCTTTATCTACTTCTTTGTTGTAAATGTCTGTCCAAACAAATGCAGAGGCTGTAACAGTCATTTTATCCTGCCATTTATCATAGATAAACTTATGGGTATTATAGTCTGACCCACTTTCATTGAATATGGAGATTTTAAATACCTTTTCTTTTATTTGGGATAAATGATTGATAATTTTAAAATTAAAGTAAAAATCTCTAATTTCATCTAAGGCTTTGTTCTTATAATTATATAGATATAAATATTGGCTACCTGATATAATTATGTCTACATCATTTATCTGCATTGCATCTTCTGCTATTTTAAGAATTTCATTCATGTCCATTGTACTTGTGAAAATTTCTTTATCCTCATATATTATCTGCCCACCATTTTCAGCTATATAAATCATATCTCTGTATTGGGGTCTAAAGTATTTATGCATTTCACTATAGTGTCTCCCACTAGCTACTACAAATTTAATATCTCTGTTTCTAAGTTCATTATAGACTTCATGGAATTCATGGTTTAAATTCTTATTATCATCTAATAAAGTTCCATCCATATCCGTAACTATTAATTTAATCATCTATTTTTCTCCTTAAATACATATCTACACTAAAATCTCTTTTTATAATATCTATAGAGTGCCCTTTATAATTCATAGTAAAATTCATAATAGCAGAATGTATATCTACACTATTTAGTAGGTGAATTGTACATAAATTATCTTGATCAACCTTTGCAATTCTTAAAATTATATTTCTCACTTCATTAAATTGAAATCTATTATCTATAAAAGTTGGCATTTGATCAATACACAGATTTAAGGTTCTTAAATCTAAAGGAATTAAAAGATCAATATCATCTTTGTCTTCTCTAACAACTCTTATTTCAAAATCACTATTTAAAATAAATTCTGCATTTAAAAAACTATACATATTATCACCCTCTAACAGCTACTTAATCAATTTTGACATAAATTTAAATTCCACAGTTCCTGCTTTCTTTAATAGGTCAAATACAACCATTTCTGTATTTGTGATAACGGCTCCCATTGTCTCCATAATATTTAGTCCATTTTGGTAATTCTCCTCTGTTCTAGAAGCTACAGCATCATTTACTACAAATACTCCATATCCATAAGCTAGTAATTCTCTAACAGTTTGAAATACACATACATGGGTCTCCATTCCTATTATTATAATCTTTTTCCTATTCATTTTTTCTAGTTCATTTTTAACCTCTTGTGTTAGTGCTGAAAAGTGGATTTTTTCAACTCTTTTTTCATCTTCTAATAACTGACTTAGTTCTTCTATTGTATGTCCTAAACCCTTTGGATATTGTTCTGTGTAAATAATTGGTATATCCATCTTATTAGCACATTGAATTAAAATCTTTGCATTATGAATAACTCTTTCTTTGCCATTCATAGCAGGTACCAATCTTTCTTGTATGTCGACCATCATAATAGCTGTGTCATCTCTGTTTAAAATAAACTTTTCCATTGATCTTCTCCTTAATAATAAATTGGCATTGTGGTTATACTACTCATTATTTTTTTAATATCACTCATATCTATCTCTCTAATGTTATCAGCAATGCTATAGGCAATTCTAAAGGATTGACCTAGTCTCATTGTCATGTCTAAATCATAGTTTTTTTCAATTCCATAGGCATAACCAGCTAATGTATATCCTTGGTCAATACTAAGCTTATCAAGGTCAATATCATCGATTTCTAGCCTATATCCCATCTCTTTAGTTAAAACTATGCTGCCCTTCTCATCTAAATCAACTATGACTAATTCTACACCCTTTTCTAATATATAGTTGGCAGCTTTAATAATTTCATTTTCAAAATCCAATTTTAATTTAGTTAAATCCTCCAACTGCCCTACAGTGATTTTAACCATATATGGCTTTGCTTCTATTCCATATTGTAATTCTATATCTTCTGCCGCTAATAGAAATTTTTTATTTTCTTTATTACACAATGTAATTAAGTCAAAATATATTTCTTCTGGAATTCCAAAAGGAACTGAACCATTCCCACATATAATACTACTTTTAGAAACGGTGTTTTTATATGATTCATAAAAACTACCTAATTCATCCCTAGTTATTCTAGGTTTCACTTCTACAATTTTCCATAAGAACTTATTGTTCTCAATTATCGAAATTGCAGACTGAGTTTCATCCTTTATTATAGTAAAATCACTATCTATTCTTTGCTCAGTTAAGTCATTATAAATATATTTGCCACTTAAACCACCTAAAAACCCTATAGGTAATACATCCACATTTAGACTATTTAAGATTTGGCTAGTATTTATTCCTGCTCCACTACTTTTATAAACCACTTTTTCTGCTTTTGTCTCTACTCTAGGAAGTAATTTATCCATATAATAGCTCTTCTCTAATACTGGATTAAGATTTATTGTTAAAATCATTTCACCCACCCCTTATTGCTACTGCATATAGTATATACTACTTTCAATAGAAGTTAAATATCATATGCTGAAAATTGCATCTCTACACTTTGAAAAAGCTGCCTTTCCCTTCTCATCATCTTTAAATACTCCAGCATCTTTTAAAACTTTCAAAAAGACTTCTCCTATTTCATTATTTAATATTTCAGAAATATTTTCTTCAGTTAAAGTATTCCTATCCAAAATATCCTTAGCCCAATAGCTATGTTTCTTTAAATCTATATGATTTTCTATTTCATTAACATTATTGGTTAACAAATATTCTTTTAATAATTCCATTTCCACTTTTAATCTAGATGGTAAAACTGCAAGTCCCATTACTTCTATTAAACCAATATTTTCTTTCTTTATATTGTGATATTCTTTTCTAGGATGATACAATCCATCTGGTCTACTATCAGTAGTCTTATTGTTTCTTAAGACCAAATCCAGTTCATAAACTCCATCGTTACATCTTCCTATAGGAGTAATTGTATTGTGTTCTATTTCACCAGTATGAGAGTATATTTCAACATCAGGATCTGAATAATCTTTCCATCCTAAGAATATGTCATAAGCTTTATTTACCATTTTATGAATATCCTTGCCTTTTAATCTTATAACACTCATTGGCCATTTCAATGTACAAGCTTCTATTCCATCACTTAACTTTATGTGATTTTGTTCTTGGGCCTTGGCCATAGCAAATGTATAGTTGCCCCCTTGAAAATGGTCATGGCTAAGAATAGATCCTCCCACTATTGGTAAATCAGCATTTGACCCTATAAAGTAATGAGGAAATAAGTGAATGAAATCTAATAATCTTCTAAAGGTAGTCTTAGTGATTTTCATAGGTTCATGTTCAGCTTTAAATACTATGCAATGCTCATTATAATAAACATAGGGTGAATACTGTAAATACCACTGTTCCTCTGCAAGCATCATACCTATAACCCTATGATTTCCACGTGCGGGATGAGTAATTCCGCCTGCATATCCTTCGTTTTCTTTACAGAGCAAACAAAGTGGATAATTAGATGATTTTCTTGCTCCAGCTTTAGCTATAAGCCTTGGGTCTTTTTCAGGTTTTGATAGATTTATGGTAATATCCATAGTCCCATACTCTGTAGGATATTGCCATTTTATATCCTTTGCCACTCTATTTGCTCTAATATAATTAGAATTAATAGCAAAGTCATAGTAATATTCTGTAGCATCCCTTGGGGACTTATTATATTCATTATAAAATTTATCTTCAATAACCGAAGGCATTTGAATTAATTGAGCTATAACTTTTGTGTCAAATATATCTAATAATTGAACACTATCTGTTTCTACTAAATTATTATCCATTGCCCACTGATTTATAGCTCCTAAAATATCTTCAACACTTTCATCTTTATAAACATAATTTACCGGTTCTTCATAGGAATCCAATCCTAATACTTCTAATAATTTATTAGTTCCATAAATCCTATCTCTTTCCTGGATTAGGTTTTTATTTATAGCATAATCTACTAGTTTTTTTATTTCTAAATTGATATCTACCATATTAACTCCCTTGCTTATAGTTTTTATGAAAATTCCATGCGGATTGAATAATATCTTTAACATCTGTATGTTTTGGTTCCCATCCTAAGACTTCTTTTATTTTATCTGATGATGCCACAAGTGTAGCTGGATCTCCTGCTCGCCTTGGTCCTATTTCTTTTTTAATGTTTTGGCCTGTTACTTCTTCTGAAGAATCTATTATTTCTTTTACTGAAAACCCCATTCCATTGCCCAAATTAAATACATCACTTTTATTACCAACTCTTAAATATTCTAAGGCTAATAGGTGTGCATTTATTAAATCCATTATATGAATATAATCTCTAACACAAGTTCCATCCTCAGTCTTATAATCATCTCCAAATATGGTTATCTTATCTCTGACTCCCAGTGGCACTTGTAATACTAGTGGAATAAGGTGGGTTTCAGGATTATGCATCTCTCCTATATGCCCACTTGGATGTGCTCCTGCCACATTAAAATATCTTAAACTTACATATTTGATACCGTGGGCTAGATCAACCCATTTCATCATTTTTTCCATAGTTAATTTGGTTTCACCATAAGGATTAGTAGGATTAGTGGTATCAGTTTCTTTTATAGGAATTGATTCTGGCTCTCCATAAACTGCTGCTGTAGATGAAAATACTATTTTATCAATATTATTCTCCACCATAGCCTTTAATAGAATTTCTGTACCATAAACATTATTGCCAAAATATTTTAAAGGTTTTGTCATACTTTCTCCAACCAAACTGTTTGCAGCAAAATGTATAACTGACTCTATGTCCTGTTCCTTCATGACTTTATTTAAAAATTCTAGATCTCTAATGTCTCCTTCATAAAAAATAGCATCTTTGTGTATGGCACTTTTGAACCCAGTTAAAAGATTATCTACAACTACAACTTTTTCACCCTTTTCTATTAATTCATATACACAATGAGAACCTATATACCCTGCTCCTCCACAAACTAGTACAGCCATTTAACATCACCCCTATTATTTAATAAGAAGTTTCCCGCCATCTTATCTAATTACTTATATCTTATATTAGCCTATACCCATAATCAAGATATAAATATTACAGGCTAAAAATGTGAATGTCCTTCATAATCCTATGCTTGTCTATTTTGATGATTATTCTAAATTAATCAGCTTTTTCATTTGCTATAATTCACTATAAATAATATAATCAAAGTATAATATTTGAGGAGGAATATAATGAAAGAATATGGTACATTTGATATACTTGGTCCTATTATGATAGGTCCATCTAGTTCCCATACTGCAGGTGCTGCAAGACTTGGAAAGATAGCCATGGACATTGCAGGTGAAGACTTTAATGCTGTGGATTTTTATCTACATGGATCATTTGCACAAACCTATCAGGGCCATGGGACTGATAAAGCCTTAGTAGCTGGAATCCTAGGTATGGAACCATCAGATCCAAAAATAAAATCTTCTATAGAACTTGCTAAAGCTAAAAATATAGAAATCAATTTTATCCCTACAGATTTAGGATACCAACATCCAAATACTGTTAAAATAGTATTTAAATATGAAGGAAGGCCAGATTATTATATAATCGGTTCTTCTATAGGTGGCGGTAGTATTATTATTACAAATATAAACGGTAATGAGGTAGAATTCAAAAATAATAACCCTACTATTTTGCTTACTTATTCAGATAGAAAAGGTGTTATTTCTTATGTAAGTTCTGTTTTAGCAGAGCATAATTTAAATATAGCATCTATGAGAGTAACTCGAGAAGGTACTATTGCAACTATGATATGCGAAATTGATACAGAGGTAACTCAAGAAACAATAGATAAAATAGGTACTTTAGATGGAATTTCTTATATAAAATTTATCAATCCAATTACGAGGTGAATAGATGTTTAATAAAGCAGTTGAGGTATTAGAACAATGCAAGGCTGAAAATAAAAGAATTTCAGATGTAGTTATGGAGAGAGATATTCTTTCTTTAGAAATAAGCAAAGAAGAATTAATCCATAAAATGGAAGAAGTTTTAAATGTAATGAAGACATCTGCTTTAGAAGCTTTAGACAAAAATATAATGTCAGTGTCTGGTTTGACAGGTGGCAACTCAAAAAAAATTGAAGACTATAAAAATAATTCTAAAACATTAAGTGGAGAGTTTTTAAACGGGGCTATGGCAAAAGCCTTTTCAACTTCAGAAGTAAATGCATCTATGGGTCAAGTAGTAGCTGCTCCCACTGCGGGTGCATCTGGGATAATGCCTAGTGCAATTTTATCAGCTAAGGAAAAGTTAGACTTAAATGATGACGATTTGATTAGAGGATTATTTACAGCAGCAGGTATAGGCGAAATATGTGCTAAAAATGCTACCATATCCGGTGCAGAAGGTGGTTGTCAAGCAGAATGTGGTGTTGCTGCTGCTATGGCAGCAGGGGCAATTGTTGAAATGGCTGGAGGAAGTCCAGAAGCCAGTTTTGTTGCTGCAAGTTTTGCTCTTACAAATATAATGGGATTAGTTTGTGATCCAATCGGTGGGCTTGTAGAATATCCTTGTGCTTTAAGAAATGCATCTGGAGTAGTAAATGCATTTATATCTGCGGATATGGCATTAGCAGGAGTTCAATCCTTAATTCCTTTTGATGAAGTAGTAGAAGCTATGTATAAGGTAGGTAAAGCTCTACCCGAGTCATTGCGAGAGACCGCTCTAGGTGGATTGGCCATTACCCCAACAGCAAGAAAATTATGTGATAACCTATAAACTGAAAACTAAAAACCAGCCCTAGGGCTGGTTTTATCTTATTGTTACATATTTCCATTTATTTGTTCTAAATCTTAATGTAATTAAAATCCATCTTATAAATTGATCTATTAATATTGCTAACCATGCTCCCATCAAACCCATACCTAATATCATTACAAAGTAATAACCTAATATTACTCTTACAATTAATATTCCTATAAAAGTGGAAACCAAGGTCCATACCGTGTCTCCAGCTCCTCTTAGCCCTCCTGATAAAACTAATTGAGAACATTGAAAGGGTTGTATGAAAGAAATTAATTTTAATATCCTACCCGCCTCACTAACTACCTGAGTATCATTTGAATAAAGACTGGCTATTGCAGGTCCTAGGAAAAATAAAATCAAACCCATACCTACTGCTATTATAGTTCCCATTTGTCTGCTTGTCTTAATATACTTCTCAGCTAATTCTGGCTCCTTAGCTCCTAGGCTTCTGCCAGCTAAGGTAGATGCAGCTATTCCAAATGACTGACCAGGAGTAAAGGAAAGGTTTAATATATTTATACCTATTTGATGAGTAGCATAGGCCACAGTTCCCAAACTAGCAATAATTTTAACAAATAATAATATTCCTAGTCTCATAACTATCTGTTCAATTGCAGCTGGAATACCTATTTTAACTAGATTAAACATTATATCCTTATTTATCCTAAACTTATTTTTCAAATTAATATAAATAGTACTTTCAGGTCTTAGTATATATCTCACAAGTAAGACACTTGCTACTACTTGAGATAAGGATGTTGATATACCTGCTCCTAATATTCCTAATTCTGGTGCTCCAAACAATCCATAAATTAATACTGCATTACCTATAACGTTAAATAAATTTGCAATAACATTAATCTTCATAGGAGTTTTTGTGTCACCTGCACCCCGTAAAGAAGCAAAGATTGAAAAGTTAAAAGCTTGAAAAATAAATCCTAATACTATAACTTTGAAATAGGTAGAACCTACACTTATAGTATCTTGATGTGCACCTAAAAATTTCATAACACTAGGTGTAAAAGTTAAAGATATGAATAATAGGGGGATTACTATAAACAATTGACTCATTATAATAATATGCTTAACAACTGGTTCCACCCTATCATGATTTTTTGCCCCTATGTACCGAGCTACCATTGCTGTAGCCCCTATGCTTAAAGATTGCACCAAGGAGAGACCTATAAACATTAATTGATTTGTAATACCTACAGCCGCTATAGAAGCTGTAGATATGGCACTAGTGCCATATCTACCTAACATTATCATATCAACCATTCCAAATAATGTACCTAATAGCAGCTCAATAAACACTGGGCTGGATATTTTTATAATCTCTTTTCTCACATTTACTTGACTGTGTACACTATTTTCCATTAAAAAAATACCTCTTTTCGCGAATTTAATTTAGACTCTCTAAGGATTATAACATAAACTAAATTCTTTAACAATTATAAGGCTTATTTTATTTCATCCATTTTTTTTCTAACTGCATTTTCTATTCTATCTAATTTTAATTCTGACTCTTCTTTGTTTTTTCCTTTAGTATATACATAAAGTTTTATCTTTGGTTCAGTACCAGAAGGTCTAATTGCATACCAAGATCCATCATCTAAGAAATACTTCAATACATCAGATTTAGAATTCCCTGTTTCATCAAGTAAATAGTCTATGGTATGGTCTAATTTCATATCTCCAAAACCAGGGATAGGATTAGACCTAAAGTAATTCATCATTCTACCAATTCTTTTGCTACCCTCTAATCCTTCTAAAACTATGGAAATCAATCTTTCATTGTAGTAACCATATTCTTGGTAAATATCTTCTAATAAATCTAATAAATTCTTATCCATTTTTTTGTAGTAAGCTGCCATTTCTACAATTATCATTGCAGTCACCACAGCATCTTTGTCTCTTACATGGGTCCCATAGGTATATCCTATACTCTCTTCATATCCCATAATAAAAGTATGTTCACCTGTTTCTTCAAATTCATTGGCTTTTTCACATATATATTTAAATCCTGTTAGGGTTTCAAAAGTTTCAACACCATATTTTTTTGCTATTACTTTTCCTAAATCTCCAGTAACTATACTTTTAACAATAGCTGAATTCTTGGGCAAATCTCCTTTTGCAGCTCTTTGAGAAAGTATATAAAGTACAATTAAAGCTCCTGTTTGGTTGCCATTTAAAAATACAAACTCTCCATTTTTATCTTTTACCATCATAGCTATTCTGTCACAATCTGGATCTGTAGCAATTAATATATCCGCATCTTTTTCTTTTCCATATTCAATAGCATAAGTAAAAGCTTTTGGATCTTCTGGATTGGGATAACCTACAGTAGTAAAGTTGAAGTCAGGCTTTTCTTGTTCAGGTACTACAAATATATTAGTAAATCCTCTGTCTTTAAGCACTCTTCTCACAGGAATGTTTCCTGTCCCATTTAAAGGCGTATATACTACTCTAACATCCTTGTCTATATCTTCATTTATTGCCATATCTACTACTATTTGATTGTATTCATCATCTATTTCTTTGCCTATATAAGAGATTAACCCACTTTCTAAAGCTGGTTTTAAATCCATGATTTTCACATTGGAGAAATCTCCAACCTTATCTATTTCTGCCAGTACATCATCTGCAATATCATCTAATATTTGTGCTCCATCATCCCAATATACTTTATATCCATTATATTCTCTAGGGTTATGACTGGCTGTAACTACAATACCAGATATAGTCTTTAATCTTCTAACAGTAAAGGATAAAACTGGTGTGGAACGAATCCCATCAAAGAGATAAACTTTTATTCCATTTGCTGCCAAAACTCTGGCTGCAATCTCTGCAAACTCATCAGAGAACTCTCTCACATCATAGGCAATTGCTACGCCCATATCCATGGCCTCCTGGCCTCTTTTAACTATAGTCTGAGCTAACCCCTGAGTAGCCAATGAAACAGTGTATTTATTCATCCTGTTGGTTCCTGCGCCTATTTTACCCCTAAGGCCTGCAGTGCCAAACTTTAAATCTTGATAAAACCTATCTTCTATCTCTGCCTCATCTGTAATAGCCCTTAGCTCTTCCTTGGTTTTCTCATCAAAATAATCATCTTCTAACCAATGATTATACTTTTTCTTATATTCCATAAAATCTCCCCCTTATACTTTTATTAAATCTAAATACTCTGCATCAATTATATCTATTAGTCTCATTGGATCCATTTCAATCTGTAATCCTATTTTTCCAGCACTTATAATAATTTCATCTAACATAAGCCCTGATTCATGAACATATGTCTTATATAGCTTTTTCATGCCAAGCGGAGAGCAACCTCCCCTAATATATCCTGTGATTTTTAAAATGTCTTTTACATGTATTAGTTCTATTTTCTTTTCACCTGTAACTATTGCAGCCTTTTTTAAATCTAATTCATTATGAACAGGAATTATAAATACATATATTTCTTCTTTGCCCTGTCCAACTAAGGTCTTATAAACTTGATCCACAGACTTCCCAATTTTTTTAGCCACAGAAATCCCATCCACTTCCCCATCAGAAGTGTCATAGGAAATAATATTATAATCTACTTTATTCTTATCCAATATCCTCATAGCATTAGTCTTCCCAATCTTCCCCATAAACATCTCTCCATCTTATTATTTCTCTTTGTCATTCTCATTTCTTATTGTCATTCCGAGCCGGCGAGGAATCTTATCTTTTTACCTTGACCTTAATTGTCAATTCTCAATTGCCTTATCCCTTGGCCCTTTCCAATTCATCCATTGCCAATCCCCAATCCTCATATCCACTTACTAGCAATTGGTAATAATGCTCTGGTGGTGGCTGAATAGCCTTTTCTTCCATTATATATGTTACAGCATCATACTTACTTCCCAATTCATCTTCAACTTCTACCACTAATCTGTCATATAATAGTGGATACCCTTCAAGTCTGTCTAGCTCTTCAAGCTCTTGTTTAGAAATAACGTATATAGCTCCCCATACACTTTTATCTTCTTCTACAATGATATCAGCTAACTCATTAAACACTAATTTATAACCTTTTAACACTACTTTTTTAATAGGAGTTGAATTTGGACATCTAGAAAGCATATATTCCTTACTAAGATTACTTGCATATGCAAAATACAACATATTTATCCCTCCAATTTTTATTTCTCTATCTATCTGATACCCTTATTTTATCAAAATAATACATAAAATTATAATCAATATATATCCCGGCACTATCTTTCTGCAGATATAACTTAAATGTTTTACGATACAATATCTTTTCTAGTTAAATGATATATATTAATACACATTATAAAAAAGTTAATTAGAGCCACAGGCCAAGCCTTAATAGCTACACTATAAATAACAAAACACAATGCACCAAATGTATTTATAACCCGCAATTTAACAATAGATTTCATTAAAAAAGAAATTGCTACTACAACTGAAGCAAAATAGCCAAACCATTGAATTGCATCAATATTCCCCACTAATATCACATCCTATCTAATAATTACTTTCCGCAACAAAATTTGTATTTCTTTCCACTGCCGCAAGGGCATAATTCATTACGCCCAACTTTTTTTGTCTTTGAAACAATAGGCCTTTGAAAGGGTACTACATTATTTGGTTTTTCTCTTTTAATAGACGCACTTTTCCCCCTTGTCAATTCAACAGGTTTATGCCCTTTAATAGCCCACTTTCTTGTATTATTATTTAAATTCATATACAATTGAGCAAATTCATTTAATTCATCTAAATCATCAAAATCAAAGCCTTCATCAGTCATTTCATCAATAACCTGCTGCAAAGACCCATCAAGTGTACAAGAAACTTCTATTGAAACTGAGATATCCTCTAAGGATCTTAGATCTAGTTGCCCATCTTTTTCTAGAAATCTCATCATCTTTTTATAATAGATATTTTCTTCATCAAATTCATTTTCCATATAGTAATTTAGTTCTTCTTTTGTAGGAATATAATAGTCAACTGGACTTCTATCTTTTAAATATTCTTCATATTCTCCTTCATGCATAAAATAATCCGAAACGATATATGGTGGATCCCACCAAAAGTAATTCTGTCTTCTTCCAACTATATTTAAAA
>CAYZDC010000004.1:0-17603 GCA_964477045.1 uncultured Tissierellaceae bacterium
ACCATATTGGGAAATTATCTTTATATAGTGGGAATTCTTTTTGTAAATTTTCTACTATATTATTATCTTCAAAGAATAATATAGTACCGTAGCCTGCATTAAATGAATCTATTTTTTCATTTGTTGGAGCAAAGTTTTCTGCAGGTACAATTTTTCTTAAGGCTTCTTTAGTTATATCCCATAATTTTGTATGGTGTTTGTCTAACAATAATACCACTCTTGCTGTTTGTGAGTTAAATGCTGATGGTGTATATTTTATTGCATGTTGGATTATTTCTTCTATTTTATCATCAGATACTATTTCCTCATTGCTGATTGCATAATGTGATCTTCTACCTTCTATTGCTTCATAAAAATTCTTAGTCATTTATAATTCCTCCATTTTATCATTTTTTTATTTTACTTCTTTTTCCATTTCTATAATTAATACATGTGATGTCTCTATGGCTTTAATCTTAATATCTTCTTCTACTATTTCCAATGCATCTCTAGGGTTTAATACAATATTATTAATTTCTGAACTTCCTTCTATTTGTACTAAATATGCCTGTCTTCCTTGACTTACTTTAAAATCCATCTCATTATCTTTATCTAATTCCATCACATAAATATTTGCATCTTGGTTAATTTTTATAGGTGCATCATCTTTAACATTTGATACTATTTGCAACCATTTATTTTTTCTATCTTCCCATTGGAATCTATGATCTCCATAATTTGGAGTAAGACCTTTTTCATCTGGAACTAACCATATTTGTAAGAATCTAGAAGTTGTATCTCCATAATTGTATTCAGTATGGGAAATACCTGTTCCTGCACTCATATACTGTACATGACCTCTGGTAATGGTATTTTTATTTCCTATGGTATCCCCATGATTAAGTTCTCCATCTACAACATATGATATTATCTCCATGTCCCTATGAGGATGCAATGCAAAGCCTGTATTTGATTTGACTAAATCATCATTTATTACTCTTAAAACTCCAAAATTTATATTTTCTGGATTATAGTAGTTTGAAAAAGAAAAATGAAATATACTTTTCAACCATCCTAAATCAGATCTACCCATATTTTTATTGTCTAATTTTCTTAACATAATATTCTCCTCTCATCTGATTACTATTTTATATAGTATTATTATTTGTTAGTTAGTTATTATTAGTTACTTGGTATATTTATATTATATTATAAAGAATTTTATATGTCAAGCCTAGCTTTCATTATTTTCCAATAAAAATCCTCTAAAACAAATAGAGGATATATGGCTATTATTTAATTATTCTACCCACTTTTCAGCCCACTTTTGAATTTCATCCATGGCACTACTCAGGTCTTTTCCTTTTTCAGTAAGCTCATATTCGATTCTTACTGGGGTTTCTGGATAAACTGTACGTAATACTATTCCATGGTTTTCTAATTCTTTAAATCGTTCTGTAAGCATTCTTGCACTCATATTTGGTATAGCATCGGATATGTCAGTAAAACGTTTTTGATCATTTAGTAAGGTCCTAATTATTAATCCAGTCCATCTTTTACCCAATAGCTCAAAAGCATCTTCAAATTTTGGACATAAATGATATTTCTCCATATAGTTCACCACCTACATGTATTATACCATAGTTAGTATAATAAAGTAAGCACATTATTATAATATACTTACTTTATTGTTACTTGCTTTAATTTAAAAGATAATATATTGCACTTGGGAAAAAGAAATGTATTAAAAACAAAATAACTGTAAGCAATGCCATCCTTTTATGCCAAACAAAAAATTCTTTCTTTTTAAGTTTGTAAAATGAACCTCCCATAGTAGCTGTGAGAAGTAGTGAAATATAAAGCAAAGTTCCTGTATGAAGTCTAAAAAGAGTTCCCAATGCCATATAACCATGAATTAATGGAACAATTAGTAAAGCTATTCCCAGTGGTTTGTGAATCTTTCTAAAAAACATAAGGATTTTTCTATATGTGGCACTCTTAGATTTAAAAACCTTTTTATTTAAGAATTTTAATACATAGGAAGCAACTAAAATTCCTATTATTATTACACTTAGCCAACCTAAATTTGAGTAAGTCATATAATCCCCCCTATTAATCTTGTAATTTACCAATAACTGGAAGGCCTTCTAATTTAGATACACCATGTGGAGATGAATTTTTGATTTCTTCTGTTAGATCCATCCCAGCTCCATATCCGTTGTGAGCTCCACCGTTCCACGGAGCAGCATTTGTCACATCATATATAACTCCATCTATAGCTATATAAGCTGGATTTCCATTTTGCCCATCAAATTCACTTAATTCTTCAGAATTCATTACTACTTCTTCTGCTACTATAACTTGCTCTTGAGTATCACCATTTAAAACTTCTTCAGCTGGCTGACTACATCCTGCTAGCAATAATACACTTACCAAGGATAGAGTTAGCAACTTAATATAAATTTTTTTCATGTCTTCAGCTCCTTTTCCTTATTTTTTCTAATTATTATTTTATACATACCCGGAGAGACTAATTTGAAATCAAGAAATTGAATCAAGTGAATTGTGCTTGTTTAGATACTCTAAATAGATTATAATTATGGCATTGATATAATACAAAGGAGTTTTTCTATGGAAGGTAATAATCTAAATGACAAACAAATAAAAAGCAGAATAGTTTCAATGATTTTACCTATTACTGTGGAGAATATCTTACAAATGACAGCAGGATTAGTCCTTATGGCCATGATAGGTAGGATTAATCCTATTGCGGTGGGTTCCATTGGGATAACTATGGTTATCTATAAAATAGTATGGGCAGTGTTTAAAGGAATAGGAACTGGTGCCTCCGTACTGGTGGCTCAGTCCTATGGGGGAGAGAATTTTTTAAGATTAAAATTTATTTCAGAACAGGCTTTTATGGTAGCCTTTGGACTATCGGTATTGTTTCAGCAGCTAGTTTACTGGAATGCTGGGTCTCTTTTAAAAGTCTTTAATCCTAATCCAGAATTACTTATGAATGGAACAATTTATTTAAAAACTATATCTTGGTCATTTCCAGCTTTATCTATGATCATTTTAGTTGCAGGAGTGCTTCAAGGCATGGGAAATGCTAAGACTCCCATGATAACAGTTGGAATTCTTAATGTGATTAATATTATATTTGGTTATATATTTATTTTTGTCATGGACATGGGCTTAAAGGGTGCAGGGTATGCATACAATATTGCATATGGATCAGCAGCTGTATTTGGTCTTATTATGGTGTTTGGGAAAAGAGGAATTCTTACAAACATTGGTGGCCGCTTTAAATTTGATTTCCATATTAAAGAATCGATTAATATAGTAAGATTTGGACTTCCTACTTCTTTTGAATCTGCATTTTGGCAAATGTCATCTATTTTTATTACTCGTGCCATACTTACATATGGAGATATTGCCTATGCTGCATATCTGCTAGGACTTCAAGCAGAGTCTATTTCATATATGCCTGCTACTGGATTTGGAATAGCAGCAACTACATTTACTGGCCAAGCCTTAGGTGGAAAAGACAGGGATTTAGGGAAGAAATACCTGCGACAATTAATTAAAATTACAATTATTATAACAATTATAGCAGGTGGTGCACTTATATTTATACCAAATCAGATAATGAGAATACTAACAGATGATCCTGAGGTAATTAAAATAGGTGCTATGTATTTAATAGTAATGGGTATTACCCAGCTTCCGCAAAACATTTCAGGCGTATTAAACGGAGCCCTTAGAGGTGCAGGATATATAAAAGCTCCTATGATAAGTGCTGGAATAGGTCTTTGGGTGATTAGAGTTCCTTTAGTCCTCTCTATAGCATTTATATTTAAAGCAGATTTAATTTGGATTTGGATAGTTATTGGCCTTGATATGTGCTTTAGATTGATATTTTCCTACACTTACTTTAAAAAGAAAAATATATTTGATAAAGGCTTGCTCTAAATAAATAAAGCTTATATAACCGGATTTGGATTATATAAGCTTTTTGTTATGCTTTTTATAGTGATTTATATATCTCTTGCAAATGGTTTTGTATTTTTATTTCATGGACCTTGCCTGATATACCTGCTTCATATTCTTTTCTTATAATACTGGTCAAAATTTTTGTAGCATATTGTACTGCTTTTTCTAATTTTGCTTCTTTTACATACCTTCCTAATATTAATGAAGTAAATATATCTCCTACTCCTCCCACTTCAACAGGTACATAATCAACCTTCACTCTAAAAATATCTTCTTCTTGAGAATAGCCATATACATAATAGTCTTCTCCCATTTGTACAGATGTAATAATTGCAGATTTAACTCCTCTTCCTCTAGCTTTCTCTAACCATGCTACTAATTGATTGTGTTCACATTTGTCTGGATTAGGATATTCCTTTCCAACTATTAAGCTAAATTCAGTAAGATTAGGTATTATTATATCAGCTTCTAAAGCCATTAACCTTGAAGCTTCTACTAATTCATTTGATAGGCCTGGATATAATTCTCCATGGTCTCCCATTATTGGGTCAGAAATAATTAAAGGTCTTTTATGGTGGTAGTCCACAATTTCTTTAACAACATCTACTTGCTCAGGGTTCATAAGAATGCCTGTTGAAATTATGTCAAATTGAAAATCTAGGTCTTTCCACATATCTTTAGTATCTTTCATAAATTCTGTAAGTTCTTCTACTACAGCCTTTCCATAATCAAAATTATTAGATATTACAGCTGTAGGCAAATAAGAAACATTAGCTTCCATTGTATTTAATATTGGAATCATCATGGATAGGGCAACCTTTCCTACTCCTACAAAATCTGATACTAATAATACTTTATTTTCTTTCATGTTTTACTCCTCCAATGTTGACTTTTATAATTGTTAAATATATTTTAGTGCTCTTACTTTACTATTATAGTATTATTCCTACCAGGATACAAATCTTATATTTAATTATTGTATTTTTATAAATTGCAGTTCCTCTTTTCCTTTGTTATTATATATATAGAGTATATACCCATTCAGAATTATGGAGGTAAAATTTGAAATATAAGAATCCTTCTCACAAAAAAGCCAAAAACACTTTTACTTTAGAAGTAATATGTGGCCATTGTAAGACTCCTATACTGCTATATGAAAAAGCTGGCAAAGGTAATCTTATAAAGCTTCAAGAACATAGAATTATATCAAGTGTATTTGATTTAAAAACCCAAGAAGATCATTTGTATTGTCCAAATTGTAAAGAACAATTAGCCAATAAAGGTATTTATAATGGCCGTTTAACTTATTTTGTTATTAGAGGAAAAATTAATAGCAGAAAATTAGATAACTAATGATTGTTTTAGAAAGGAAAAACCCCAAGGTCATTTAAAATAGCCTTGGGGTTTGCTTAATCATTTTCTGGATTACTTGGTTTTTCTCTATATCCTTCTAAAAGCTGGTCATTTTCCATAATAAAGGGCTTTGCAGTTGGCTGATTCCCCTCTACTTTAATCCCATTTGCTTCTGCTAATACAAAACTACTTAATACCACTACTAATATTAATAATATACTAATTGTTTTCTTCATGTTTTTCCTCCTTGATTTATACTATACAACTCTCATTTGATTTTAAGTAGAAAATTCTACATTAGTGGAGCAAATAATTTTATAACTCTTGCAGATAAAGTCATGAGAATATTATAGTTCTTAATGTCTTCTAGGGTTACTTTTTGTGACTGTTCTAAAGTCTTTTTAAAATCTAGTTTAATAGCTTCTATAGTCTCTGTTCCTTCCATATACAATCCACATTCAAAGTGGTGGTACAGGCTTCTATAGTCAAGATTAACGGTTCCTACAACTGCCTTCCTATCATCACTTAAGAATTGTTTTGCATGCATAAAGCCAGGTGTATATTCATATATTTCCACACCTGAGTCCATCAGCTCTTTATAATGGCTTCTGGATTGAGCGAATACAAACTTCTTATCAGGTATATGAGGCATGATAATTTTTACATCAATTCCTCTTCTAGCTGCAAATTGCAGTGAAGTTAACATTTCACCATCTAAAATTAAATAGGGTGTCATAATGTACACATAATCCTTTGCACGATTTAATATGTCCATGTATATCATTTGACCTACTTTATCATTATCTAAGGGAGAGTCCCCGTAGGGTATTACATAGCCTTTTTCATTTTTATTTTCCGGTTCTGACTTGTACTTGTCCATCATATAGCTTCTGTTTTCTTCACTGGCATTCCATAATTGTAAAAACATTATAGTAAAACTTTCTACTGATTGGCCTCCAGTCATGACAACAGTATCTTTCCAGTGGCCATAGACTTCTACTTCGTTTATATACTCATCTGCCAGGTTTATTCCTCCAGTAAAAGCAACTCGCCCATCTACTACTAATATCTTCCTGTGGTCTCTGTAATTATAATGAGTTGAAAGAAATGGACGGATTGGAGAAAACACCTTGCATTGAATACCTAATTTTCTTAATTTGTCTGGATAATTGTGAGGTAATAAGGCAAATTCATTGGTACCATCATACATAAATCGAACTTCTACCCCTTCTTTTACTTTATCAGATAAGATTTTTAAAATTTGGCCCCACATATCTCCTTCATCAACTATAAAATATTCCATAAAAATAAACTTTTCTGCTTTTCTTAACTGTATTAGCATTTCTTCAAAGGCATCTTCACCTAGGGGGAAAAATTTGGTAGGAGAGTTTTCATATACTGGGTACCCTCCTGCCCTATGGGTGTATGTAGCTAAATTATATAGTCCTTTGTTTTCTAATTTTAATCTTTCCATTAATTCTTCTTGATCCATGAATTCTGATTGAGTTTCCTTTACTATTTTTTTAATTCTCTTTTTAATAGTTCTATGACCTATATCTGTTTGTATGAAAATATAAAGCAAACCACCAAAACCTGGCAATATCATAATCAGTGTAATCCAAGATAATTTCACACTGGTATTATGTTCTGAATTAATTACATATAAGACCATCATTAGTGTAAATATTAGTATAGTACCAACTGTAAATGGAATTAAGCCTTGTAAAAACCTAAATACTCTAACTAATATTAATATTTGAGTTATTAAAAGAAGAAAAACAATTCCAGTTCTTCCAAATATTATTCGTAATATACCCCTTTTACTTTTTTTAAGAAGCAAAATCTCATTAGATTTAATTGAGCTCATATTTTCATCTCTTTTCTATAATAATTTAATATAACAATTGGGTATATCATATCACATTTCAGAGTAGAATTAGTATAGCTTATAGTTGAATTATTAAAGATATAATAAAATGGGTATACAATGCTTATAATGATTAACTTAGGAGAGGATACAATTGGACAAGAAAAAATTAGAGCATTTTAAATCTAGATTATTAGAAGAAAGAGAAAAGACCATTGATTTATTGGAAGGTATCCAGGATAGACTAGAAGAGTCGAAAAAAGATATTGATAGCCAGCCAACCTACTCTAATCACCCGGCAGATAAGGGAACAGAACTTTATATGAGAACACAGAACCTGGGGTTCAAGGAAGATTTAGAGGATACATTAGATGAAATAGATCAATCTTTGGAAGATATAGAAAATGGCACCTATGGATATTGTAACAATTGTGAAAAAATCATAAGCGAAGAAAGGCTTGAAATAATTCCATATGCAAAAACCTGTCTTGGATGTTCCGATGAAGACTTAGAAGATGAAGCTTAATAAAAAAGAAGAATATAGAATAAATTGGAGTAGCCTCCATTACTCTATGCTCTTCTTTTTATTTTATGAATTCTTTAATATAATGGCTTCTACTACGTTGGTAATCTCTTCAAAAGAATCCACGCTTAGTTCAAATACATATTATTCCCATTCTTTCCAAACTTCTGGTTTATAGCCTACAGTAGCTTGATTGCCGTTTCTTACTATAGGTGTATTAAACAATTTAGGATTTTTTAAAACTATCTCTTCTCTAATATCACTACCTCTTATATTATGAAGGTTTAATTTCTCGTAATCCTTAGCTCTTGAATTTATTAGATCATTTAGTCCTACTGCATTTTTCACACTTTCAAATTCACCCTTACTTAAACCATATCTGAACAAGTCTACATATTGATATTTTATATTTCTCTCTTTAAAGTATCTTTCTGTTTTTCTAGTATCAAAACACTTATTAGCTCCATAAATTTGAATATTCATCTTTTATATCACTCCTTCTTATATATTGTACCTTGTAAGGATAAAAACGACAAATATATTTCACAATTTTATATTAGTTAAGTATCCTCATATTAGGGTAAGTTAGTAATAGTAGATAAATAATTTAGGAGGTGGAATTAAATGAAAATAGTTATTATAGGTGGAGTAGCAGGAGGTATGAGTACTGCCTTTAAGGCCATACGTGAAAATCCACAATTGGATATTACTGTTTTAGAACAAGAAGATTATATATCCTTTGGAGCCTGAGGCTTACCCTATTATATCGGTGATATATTTGATGATATTGATGAGAATTTATTTACAAGAACATTAGAAGATGCAAAGAAAAGCAATATTAATTTATTGGAAAAACACAAAGTAACATCAGTAGATTTTCTTAAAAAACAAGTTCTTGCCCAAGATTTAAATAGTAAAGAAGAAAAGACATTTGAATATGATAAGTTAGTAATATCAACTGGGGCAACCCCTTTTATTCCTAATATGGAAGGGATTGATTCTAACAATGTATATACGATCTCCAAACCTTATATAGTTGAAAAGCTTAAAAACAATCTAGATGACTACAAAAATATAGCTATAGTTGGTGGGGGATTTATAGGAGTTGAAGTTGCAGAACAGCTTTCAAAATACAAGCATCTAAATATTGATATTTATCATTCACGGGATCAACTTTTAAATCATGTATATGATAGTAAAGCTGGAGAAGCTGCAGCTAAAGAATTGAAAAGTTCTGGTGTAAATATTCATTTTTCTGAAAGGTTAAAGGACATTGTTGTTGAGAATGGAATAGTAAAGGAAATAATTACTACTAATAGACAAGATAAAATTGATGCCCTAATTTTAGCCATAGGCTTTCGACCTAATACAGAGATTTTTAGGGATGAGAAATTAGACAAACTTAAAAATGGTGCAATTATCATAGATAAATATGGCCGTACTTCTATTGAAGATGTATGGAGTGTTGGAGATTGTGCCACTGTTCCCCATAAATTTTTAAAAAATCCATATATTCCTCTTGCAACCAGTGCAAATAAAATAGGCAGACAAATAGGTATAAACTTATCTAAAGATGAGGAAGATCTCTTTGGTCCCTATGAATCAATTAGTAGTAGTTCAGTAAAGGTTGGAAACTTAGAGTTTGCTACTACAGGTCTTACAGAAGATCAGGCTAAGGACCTTGGATATGATTATGCTATAGCAGAATCTGAAATCTTAAGCAAACCTAGCTATATGCCTGGCTCAAATAGAATTAGCTTTAGGATTATCTATGAAAATACAAGCTATAAGATACTAGGCGCTCGGGTCTTTGGAGAAAGAGATGCTGTACTCAGACTACTTCCTTTTACTACAGCCATTCATGCTGGTCTTACAACCAAGGATTTAGCATACTATGATTATGCATATTCCCCACCCTTTGCCTTGACTTGGGAGGCTGTAAATATAGCAGCATCTGTAGCAAAATAAATAGGTTTTTCTTCAATTGAATTTGTATAAAGAACAAAAGATAATAGAGACCTGATTATGACTATAATATGCCATTAACAGGTTTCTATAATATTTATTGTGTCTTTATAAATAGTTGCTTGATAATTGCCTATTTTAGTCTATACTTGTAATTAGACATTTTATTAAGGAAGGAGATTTTATGTTAAATATAGTTTTAATTTTATTATTACAATTAGTATACGTTCCAATCCTAACTCTTAGGACAATATTTCTAGTTAAAAACATGACTGTAATAGCTTCTCTTCTTGGCTTTGCGGAAGCACTTATATATGTATTTGGTCTTTCACTAGTCTTTAGTGGAGACCAAGGACCACTGGCAATGTTGGTTTATGCACTTGGATTTGGCTTGGGTATACTTATAGGAGGAGCTGTTGAAAATAAACTGGCAATTGGATACAATAACTTCATGATAAATCTACTGTCAAAAAATACAGATTTAATCACTGATTTAAGAAATGAAGGCTTTGGAGTTACTGTTTATGAAGGTGAAGGAAGAGACAGTGTAAGATATAAATTAGATATACTTACAAAACGAAATAGAGAAGAAGAACTTTTAGACTTGATCTATGAATATGAGCCAAAAGCATTTATAGTTTCATATGAACCAAGAAGATTCAAAGGTGGATTCTTAGTTAACTCAATGGATAGAGCTAGGAAAAGCTCTCGAGAAAAGCGTAGCCGAAAAAAATAATATATTTATGTAAAATAAAACTCTTTTGGAAGGAGTGATAGTCTATGAAAAGATTTTTATCCCCAGCCATACTTGTAGTTGCTTTTATATTAATAGGATTATATTTCATAGGCTCCTTATATTATAAGGATAGATTTCCAAGGAATGTATATGTTAACGAAGTTAATATAGGGGGAAAGAATTTAATTCAAGCAGATAAGGAAATGGGGAAATCCCATTTATGGAACAAAATTACCATTAAAAGTAATATTGAAGATTTCTTAGTAATAGAAGCAGGTGATATAGAGTACAAGTATGTTAGTACTCCTGATTTACCTGAAATATTTATAAAAGAAAAGAGCGAAAATTGGTTACCAGCTTTCTTTAAACAATCTTCATATACTGCAGATATAGTATCTGATTACAATAAAGATAAGATTAAAGAAATGATAGATACTATAGAAGAATTTCATAAAAGGCTTAGAGATGCTAGTATTGTTTATTCCAGTAGCACAGACTCCTTTGTAATAGAACCTCATAGTTATGAAATTAAAATTGAAAAAGAACAACTTTTTGATTTAGTAGTCCAAGCTATAGATAGGAGAGATAGTGAATTAAATATAAATAATTATATTGAACAAGCTGATATTTTTCAAGATGACAAAGCCCTAGTGGCATCAAAAAATAAGGCTAATGACTATTTAAATATGCAAATAAGGTATGATTTTGGAGATAGAAAAGAATTAATAGCACCTTCTGTATTAAAGGACTTTATTACTTTCGAAGGAACAGCAATAATTATAGATCCAGAAAAAGTTAAAAGTTATGTTAGAGAACTTGCATTAAAATATGATACCTTTGGTAAAAATAGAAGATTCAAAACTCATAAGGGTCAAATTATAAGTACAAATGGCGGGTCATATGGATGGTTAATCCACAGAGGACAAACTGTAGATGCACTTATTGAACATATACAAAATGGAGAGAATGTTACTATAGAGCCAATTTACTCTTACAAAGCTATAATAAGAGATTCTAATGATATTGGGAATTCCTATGTAGAAATCGACTTAAAAGAACAGATGGTGTATGTTTATATAAATGGACAGCTAAAAGTAGCCTCTGAAACAGTCACTGGGAATGTGTCAAAAGGCAATGCTACTCCCACAGGAGTTTACCCAATAAACTACAAAGAAAGAAACGCTATTCTTACAGGTGAAGACTATGCCTCCCCTGTAAATTATTGGATGCCTTTTAATAAAGATATTGGTCTCCATGATGCTGATTGGAGGGACAGCTTTGGTGAAAACATATTTGAAACTGATGGTTCTAATGGATGCGTAAACTTGCCTCCAAATAATGCTAAAAATATATTTGATTTAGTGTATCCTGGAATGCCAGTTATAGTTTATTAAGCTTATAAATTCTTTAATAACTAAAAAATCAAAGGAGTCCAATTATTGGACTCCTTGCTTTTTTACTATAAATTAATAGGCTGTTCTGCTGGATTTTGGTCTTAATCTGTTTTTTTAAAGGATTTTACTTTTACACCCTTATTAGCTGCCATTTCTTTTGCTCGTTTTTCAGCTTCTTTTTTTGTAGAATGTTTTGAGTCAGCTCTTTTTGCCCCTTCAGTAATCACTAACCACACTTCATTCTCTTCATCATATTTTACTTGAACATCATTATTTTGAAGCCTAGATGAAGTATTTTTAGGGTCATTCTTATGCTTTGTAATATCTTTTTTCTTAAGGTCTTTTTTGTCTGAGGCATCTGCATCTTCTGCCCATTCTTTAGCTTGTGAAATGGCTATAGGTATTGCATTGTCTTCTTCATAACCTTCTTTCACCATGGCGTTGGCTATATCTATAGCCTTTCTTCTAACTATAGAGTCTAAGTTTTTCATTGAAGCTGGGTAATCTTTTTCATTCCAAGGCATTAAATCCCCTCCTATTTTAATTTATTTTCTATTCACTTCTTAATGCTTCAACAGGATTTTTTTTCGAAGCAGTTGAAGATGGTATCAAGCCTGAAATAAAGGCTAAGACCATACTTATTCCTATTAGAATAGCTGCAGCTTTTAGTTCTAAATAAGCTATATTTGGAATACCAAACCTATCATAAACGATAATATTAGCAAAATAACTGATTATATAAGTTGCTAATATTCCAATAACCCCTGCAATAAAACCAATTATTAGTGTCTCAGCATTAAATACTCTACGTATATCTTTTCTACTTGCTCCTATTGCTCTTAAAATCCCTATTTCTTTGATTCGTTCTAAAACAGAAACATAAGTGATTACCCCAATCATTATTGAGGAAACTACTAAAGATATGGCAACAAAGGCAATCAGTGCATAAGTTATAGTATCAATGATTGTAGTTACTGATGATAATATTGCTGCTATTAGGTCTGTATACTTAACAACTTTTTCTTCTTGATTTGAATTTTTCATCTTCTGATTATAATCTTCAATGAAATTCACTACACTATCCTTTGTAGTGAAATCTATTGGATAAAGATCAATTTGTGTTGGATCAGCAAGATCCCTATATCCTAATACTTTTAAGTTAGAATTTTGGCTTGCTTGATCTCTTTGACCCAAGCTACTAATTAAGTCAAATAACTCGTCTTCATTTAAATTAAATTGAAATGCCTGTGTTAATTTATCACGATCAATTTTAACAGAATCTTGTATGTTGGCTGGTAAACTAGATGTTAAGGATTTAATTTGCCGTGAAAAATCATTTTGAACAGTTCCCATAATTTCATTAAATGCAACTCCAACATATGAAGTAAAGTAATTTTGTACAATTTCACTTACTTTTTCAGATATTGTGCCATCACTACTTATTGCCTCAAAATCTTGGACCAATTTATTTTGGACTTCTTCGCTTCGAATATATCCATCAAAATTTTCTACCCACATTTGTAGCTCTGTAACTTCTTGTTCCTCTTGAGTGGTTACAAAATCTTGCAGTACAGATGCTAATATTTCTTCAACATCTTCTACTTTTACATGTATTTCTGTTGCAATACTTTCTGCAATGGTCTTTAAATCCAAAGTAGGTAAATTGATCTCTTCAAAATTTATCCCGAAATTAGAAAAATCCAGATTAAAATTAAAGGCAGATGTGTCGAAATCAAAAGATTCTTGAATCATGGATTGATCTATTGTAATAAAATCCTCTAATTTAAATAATTCTGCTGGGGCTGGGATACTTTCATCCGCAAATGACTTGTTTGTAAACACATTAATATTTTTATTTTCCAATTGGCTTTTAACAATATCATAGGAAGAAGCTTCATTTATCAAATAGGTTGTCAGTGCATCCGAATAATAAATTCCAGTTGATAGCATTGGAGTTTTTGTCTCAGGCTTTGCTTTAACAATTCCAACCACATTTAAATCTAGGCCATTATTAATGACCCTGTCCATGTACTGAGTATCTTCTGACTTATCAACCCAAATATCATATGTTGAGTCATAGGAGTATTTTTCTGCTGAATTAATTAGTTTAAAGCTGGCATCTAATACTTGTTCGTAATTAATTTTATCTCTTAAATTACTATCAATATCAACTTTTTCATCATTGGTAAATTCTTCAAATATTTTTTTCAAGTTACTACGGTCCTTCAGTCCCAGTGTATACATAGTTGTATCCGTTAGTGACCCACTATTCAATAAAACAACCAAGAGCTCATTTTTTTCCTTTGGCCATCTTCCTGCTACCACATCATATTGTTGTTCAAAAAGTGGAATATCACCTGGCAGTTCACTGAAATTTCTCATTCCAAAATTACCAGCACCAGATATCATATCAAAATTGTCAGTATTACCGAATCCGTATTGAGAAAAGATAGTATCAGGGTTTACCTGTCTAAGATTTGCATTTTCTTCTTTTAAAAATATTTCTGGAGTAATACCATATTTATATTGGATGTTTTTTACAAAGGGTTCTAGTATACTTTTATTTTCATCTACATATGCTTTAAAGCTTTTTAAATCATTTCTATTTTGCTGGGCAAAAAGAGCAGTCACTGTGTTAATTATACCAATTTCATTTTGTTCAACCTCTTGTCTTTCTGGAATTGTAAAATCTCCATCTCCCCCTAAGAAACTTGTAATGTCTATGCCTGATGAATCTATAGTAAGAGGATAGGCACTCATGGTGTCTCTCTCAATGTCAGCTATATAAAGATTGATTCCACTGGCCAAGGCAAGTATGGCAGCAATCCCAATAATCCCAATAGATCCAGCTAATGCAGTGATAAAAGTTCTTCCTTTTTTTGTCAGCAAATTACTAACTGAAAGAGAAATTGCAGTTAAAAAAGGCATATTACTTGTTTTTGATGGTTCTTTAGGCACTAGTTCTTTTTCAGTATCTATATCGTAGGGATTAGAATCTCCTATTATTTCTCCATCTTTTAGTTCAATAATCCTATTTGAATATTCATGGGCAAGTTTTGCATTATGGGTAACCATAATTACAAGCCTATCTTTGGCAATCTTTTCAAGTAAATCCATAACTTGACCTGAGGTCTTACTATCTAAAGACCCAGTTGGTTCATCAGCCAATACAATTTCAGGATCATTAATCAGTGCACGAGCTATGGCTACTCTCTGCATTTGTCCACCAGATATTTGATTAGGTAGTTTATGAATATGCTCAATAAGACCTACATCATCTAAGGCTTGTATAGCTCTCTCATTTCGTTCTTTTGGGGAAACGCCGCTTAATCTAAGAGCAAGTTCAACATTGGCTAAAATAGTCTGATGGGGAATAAGATTGAAGCTCTGAAAAACAAAACCTACACGATTATTTCTGTAGGTATCCCAATTTGCAGATTTATATTCTTTTGTAGATATTCCTTCAATTAATAAATCACCTGAATCATATTGATCAAGACCACCTATAATATTCAACATTGTTGTTTTACCTGAGCCTGATTCACCTAAAATAGAAGTAAACTCATTTCTTCTAAATGATATGGAGACATGGTTTAAGGCCTTTTGCACATAGCCCTTTGTTCTATATGATTTTGTTATATTTTTTAATTCTAACATGTTTATCACCTTCTCTAATTATTATACCCTATCACCATATTGGTAATCTTAATATATAGATACCTTTATTTTTATATTATTACAACTAAAAACTTTGAAGTCTTTGCATATACAAAGACTTCAGCTTATAGTATATTATTCTCTAATCCAAGAAAATCTATACTCCATATTTTCTGGTAGTTTTAATTCTGGCTCTAAATCTGGGTGGAAACGGCCTTTTATATTTTTTTCTTTAACTGCAAAATCAAAATGAGCTGCAGCAATGCCCATGTCTATTCTTTGAATATCATATGGGAAAGAATCCGTATAACCTGGTTCTTTATATTCATAAAAATGACATGCACTATCTTTTAATAAGATTCTCCAAGGTTGTTTGTTTGATGCTGATGGACCTAATCGAACCATTTCTAAAGCAAACTCTAAATCTTCAGATTCTATCTCAGTAAGTGGTGATTCAAAGTTATCTTTATAGAATAATTTATCCCAATCTTTACGCTTGTCTGCCACAATCATCTTTCTCATAGCAATTTCTTTAATATGCTTTTTCTTAGCAGCATATCCATAGGGTGTAATGGCGGGAAAAATTTCCTCTTCTTCTATATTCATAGCATTAGCAAATCCTTTACGATTAAATGTACCACCTAGCCAACAAGTTCCAATATCAATATTAGCTAAGTATAACATTAGTGTTTCAAGCTCATATCCTAATGCTTCCAATGACAGTGGTTCCAACTTTATAGTTGTTCCTACATAATGTTTAGCTCCCTTAATTACACCATAAGTACCTAGTTTTTCGTTTTTAACATTTTCAATCTCAAGATAATGAAAATTTACTTTTTGACCAAAAGGATTATCCAAAGACTGGATAAAAACTTCCATTTCATTTTTTACATCTTCTTCAAGCTCTTGTTCACTATAATTCCTTACACTATACCTTTTCCTAACTGCTTCTTCTATTGAAAAATCAATATTCATATACATCGCTCCTATTATTTTATAAATTATTTGCAGATTTATATTCTTTTAGTACTTTCTTACATAGTATTTTTCTATATGATTTTGTTGTATTTCTTAGCTTTAACATGTTTATCTTTTCTCTAGCTTTTATATCATATCATCATATTGGTAATCTTGCTATATAGATACCCCTTAAGTTATTACAATATTACCCTTGCTATGAACTAACATTGTATTATACTATGTAATGTAGAGTATTTTTTAAAATTATATTATAAATTTTTTATAGTTGAATTTGGAAAAGGAGATTTTAATTTATGGATGAACAAAAAATAGAAAATAGTGGCTTTAAAGTTATTATCTTACTTTGGTTGGAGCATTAGCTGGACTTTTATCTACTTGGAATGGAATGTTTATAGCTGCTTCTAGATTATTGTTTAGTATGGGTAGAGCAAAACTTCTTCCTAATATATTTGCTAAAGAAAGTAAATATAAAACTCCCATAATAGCTATTTTATTTTGTAGTTTAGCTACACTTATAGGAGTTTTTCTTGGTCAGCCTGTTATTAGACCTTTAACAAATGTAGGCTCGACAGCATTTGTTTTAGGTTGGCTAATAACTTCTTATTCCACATATGTATTAAGAAGAGATGAACCCCAGTTGAAAAGGCCTATTCAAGCAGGTAAGGGTTATAGTGTGATTTTTTTGGCTATTGGTATTTCATCTTTATTAATTCTTCTGTCTATAATTCCTGGTTCACCAGGGTTTATGGGCTTCGAAAGTTTAATGATTCTAGTAGCTTGGATAGTATTAGGGAGTATATTTTACTTTATTTCACAAAATACAGGTGAAAACATTTCCGAAAAAAGAAGACATAGACTTATATTTGGAGAATTATACAAAAAAATAGTTCATAGAAAAAAAGAGGACTAATTCGTCCTCTCTTCTAATTATCTAATTTATTATACTTAAAGCTAAGCTATTATAATTATATTTTATTTATTTTTTTCAACTATTTTGTTATATGTCTCTAAAATACCTCATTTTTCAGGATGGGCTGATGATTCTAACACGCCAATATTATGCATATATGAAAAAGGAGTAACATTTAACTCTTCTTTGAAATTTATAACGAATAATTTCATTGAATATGATGATTCAAATGACTTGGTAGA
>CAYZDC010000004.1:17613-31988 GCA_964477045.1 uncultured Tissierellaceae bacterium
AAATACCTTCTTTTTCAGGATGAGCTGATGATTCTAACACAGGTTTTAGGTCTACAAATTGTTCCTTAGTTCCGTATAAATCTACTACCTCTATTGCGTACTTGCAAGCCAGATGATAAATTTCAGGGTCCTTTGCAATCTCAAACATAGGCTTTATTAAATCATTGGAATTATAATAGGTTGATTTTGCTGCCCATTCATTAAAGTTTTCAATATCCTTTTCATTTTTTCGTTTTGCTCCGTTAATGTAATTTATTGCCTTAAAATATGGCATGTTTTTACTTCTTGGAGTATAGTTTAAATACTCAAGAGTTGCATTATATGCTTTTTCACTTTCTCCTTTGTAGAAAGGAGGATCAAGCCAAAGTTGTACCAAGGACCGCATACAATCCTCGTGATAATCTGTTTTATCTGAATCCATCAAAACAGCTACAATGGGATCTATAGCTCCCTCATCTCCTAAGTAGCCAATTCTTCTATATGCTGTTTTCCTGACGGTTTCATCTTCATCATCCAACATTTCCATTAGTCTTTCTAAACTTCCATCTACTCCTTCTGAGTCAGATATACCAAGTATTGCAGAAGATCTAATAACTGGATGTTCATGCTTTGACATTTTAAACATAAATTCTGCTACCTCAGGATTGTCCATATAATATCTAAATGTATCGGCTAGTCTATCTAATACATATGGATCTTCCTCTGTTTTTGCCAAATCCAATAACATTTTCATCTGATTAGCATCTTCCTTTATTGAAGAGCTCACATCAAACAATACTTTGCCTCTAACAACAGGTTCTGGACTTTGCAGAGCTTTTACAAGAGTTTCCGTCTTATCAGGAAATACCGCATTTTCTCCCATTAATATAGTGAGAGCTTTGAAAGTTTTTTCATTTTTTATGGCTAAAGACTCTTCGAAGTTATCAGTCTTTGCATATTTATAACTTTCAAGGAAATTTAAGTACTCATCAACTGTAATATTATTGATATCTGCTATTAATTCTTTTATTAAATCTTCTTCTGTCATATTGTCATAGTCTATATTAAGGCTCTCTTTTACTGTGATAGGCTCCTCTTTTTCTGTATTGTCTCCAGCTTCTTGTGCAGTATTATCTGCTATAGGCTGCTGAGTTTTATCTGCTTGAGGTTGATCTGCTTTTTCTCCACAGCCTACCATTACTAAAACTATAAGAACTACAAAGACAGAGAGAATTAATAATTTTCTATTCATAATCACCCCTCCTTAAGTAATTTATTTACTCAAACTTTCTTAGCTTGTTCCTTTGACGAAGGTCAGCTATTCTTTCATCACGCAAGCCTCCAGCAGAATAAGCATCTACTTTGCTCAAAGCTGATTCAAGTTTCCCCCCTAATTCTTCAATTCCCTTTCCAGTAAATAGAGCCTTGGTCGCAGAAGTAGAGGCATCTCTCACACTGCTTCTAACTTCTTTCTTCTTCACACCATAGTCTTCATTTTGCATTTCTACAGATTTATTTATATTTTTCATTGTTCCTATAGCATTTTCTCTAATTTTTGCTTTTTTTCTAGTATCTTCATTACTAGCCACTGGTAATTCTATTTCATAAAGATAAGGATGGTTAGTAAAAATTGTAAGATATAGCTTTTTCATTTTTTCATCTGGATATTCTTTTAGATCAGAAGTATTAAATACTGTTCTGTCTGGCAGGTTCTTAGTTCTGTTCTCATCTTTAAGGTCAGCATATTCACCATGTATACATGCTCCTTGTAATTCGTCCTCATGGAAAACATCAAAGCTATCATACTTTGGATGCTTTTCCCATATACAATAATTGCCACTGCCTACATGATAACGAAGTTCATACTTGCCTAAGTTAGTACTTCTCCAGGGGTGATCAGCCGAAAGAGCTTCAGTTAATTTGGGATATTCAAAGTCGGCAAAAATTTCATTGTAAATTTCTGCATCTTCATGTCTTTGTTCTAAGTGTGACTCTACATCTGCTTTACTCATCTCTACAAGATCTGCAAAAGGGCTAAGTTTAGAATCTCTACATTTATTGCAGATATAAATTTTTTCGTCCTTGTCTTTTAATCTAGCTCTACTAAGAGGTCCAACTTCTGCACTACATAAAAAACACTCATCTTTTTTTAAAAAACCAAAAATTCCCATTTCTTCTCCTCCTTTTATAATTTAATCATATCACTATATTTTTAACTTGTACCTAGCCGTAACGGCTAGTTTTTTCTAATTATATGTTAAATATTGCTTTCCAAAAAATTAAACCCCTGAATCTAAGTTTCCAAAGATTCAAGGGTTCTGTATTTTATTTTTTAATGTGAATTCTTATTTTCTTCTTTTATAATATTATCGATGAACTCTTCTATTTTAACCAATGTATGAGCACCGTTTAGTCCATACTTCCCATTTACTACAATAAAAGGCACACCAGATATTCCATATGATTTAGCTAGATCTAACTCTTTATTAACTTCCTCTAATGACTTTGAGCTACTATAGGCTTTTTCCCATTTTTCAAGATCTATACTGGTCTTTGATATGGCTTCTTTAATAACTTCTAAGTCTTCTATATTTTTATTTTGGACGAATAGTGCATTTTGTAAAGCATCAAATACATCCCAAGCTATATCATTTCCTCCAACTTTTTCAGCGGCTTTTACTGCACGTAAGACTGGCATAGAAGAGGGGAATAAAAAGTTAGTCTTTCTCATTCCATCAATATTGAACCTATGCAGATCATCATTTCTATTTGCTTGTTCCCAATGTGTTAAAATTTCTGCTTTAGCACTTTCTCTATCTCCAAACATCTTATCAAAAGCTTCTAGCTCTGGAACCAAAGCAAATGATCTATGAATAATCTCGAGCTCAGGCCTTTTTTCTTTAAGTTGTCTCATGCGATAGGACATGGGAAAACAAAAGCTACATATTACATCATGAAAAAACTCAATTTTCATATGACCTCTCCTTTCAAGGCTAATATTGTTAGTTATTTTTGATTCTTATCCATTTTCAGTCTTTCTAAATAACTATCAGTGTTTTTCCACTCTAAATATTTCAATGCCTTTTTATAAGAAGCTTCCATGAAGTCAATGACTTCCTTGGTTTTAGCCTGCTGGATTCCCTCTTTTATCTCATAAAGGTATTCCGCCATCTTGGAACTAAAGTAACTTCCAGGTGGAAATGAGTCATCTATTTCTAATTCTACACCTTGAACAAAAGGATAAGGAAGAGTGAAAAAAGTCGGATGTTCAAATTGATCATCCCCCAGCCAGAAACCAAACTCTATCATATGCTCATCAAAAGCAGCCCGTTCAATTACTTTGCTGTCATCTGGAAAATCTTCGAACTCATTGTAAATGATAATGCATGAAACGTCGAAAGTTCCCCAGAAAAGACCAGGATAAACTTTTCTTTGTCTAAATGGTGCTATAAATTGTTGCTCAGCATCCCATGCAAATTGAAACCATTGGAGAATCTGTCTGGCAACACCTTCATTATAATGGTGGTAAAAAACATCATTCTCAAAGGCAGTTTTCCACTCCATTTCCTGAGGATTTGTCTGGATATAAAGTGACAGTCCTGCAGCAGCTGAAGTACTGATTATCTCTTTATAATAGTCACTGATTGTCTTTCCATTTTCAAGCTTAATATTTATGTCCTTTTCTTTGGTTTTAATGAGGATTACACTATTAATCAAATCTACTTCAATTTCAAAAGTAGAAGCATCAAGCTTAAGTAGACCAGTAGAAAATCCACGTGGAGTAATATCAAGAATTACATGGGCCCACTGTGGTTCCTGTGCTGCATATTCAAGTTTGATTTTCCCCAATATTTGAGAAATTAATTGAAGCGTAATAATCTCATTCTTATTTTCTTTGTAAAAACCCATTTATTTCACCTCTTAAAGATATATTACCCTATCTTTTATAAATATATCTATATGCTATATGATTTTATATTATCCAGTAATCATATCAATAAAAGCATCTACTAACCTAGGGTTTAAGCCTACTCCAGCATCATGCTGCAATACTCCTATAATCTGTTCCTCTTCAAGGGGTGGTCGATATGGTCTATTACTTCTCAGTGCATCATAAATATCTGTAATGCTAATTATCTGACTGACAAAATGTGGCTTCCACCCCTCTACTATAGTTGGGTATCCACCACTGTTATACTTAACATGGTGTTCTAAAGCAGCTAATATGGCTATCCTAGGTATATCCTTTTGATTCAATAAATACATAACTCCTTTTAAAGTATGTGATTTGATGGTTTCAAATTCATTAGGAGTTAAGGGTTCGGTTTTGTTCAATATCTCCTTTGGTACAAGCATCTTTCCAACATCATGCATTAAGGCTGCATAGATTACATCTAATAATTCTGTCCCTGTTATACCTATATGTTTTGCTAAGAAGGTTGAGAGCACTGCCACATTAACTGTATGTACATATGTATACTCATCTTCAGTTTTCACATCCCCTAAATATTTCAATGGACTAATAGAATAGTCCAAAGACTCTATAAAATCTTTAGAAAGACTTTTAACTTTCTCAAAATTAAATGGCTTATCAATATCCAGATTCTTTAAGACCCAAATGAAATCTTTAGATGAATCCAAGTCTAGTACTGATTCAACCTTATTAACAAGGCTCTCTCTTTCAATTGTAGCGATTTTTCCTAGCAATATATGTGGATAATCTGTTGGTTCTAAATTTTCCGAACCAAATATTTCTCTGAGAAACAGGGTAAGTTCTTCTTCTTTTAGTCCTCTTAAAAACACAATTTGATCAATCTCTACTTGATTCAATGCCTTTATTAGTGAATCGCAGACCTTCCCAATACTAATAATAGGCTTTTTATTAACCAGTATGCTGTCATTAAATACACCAATAAAAAGCTTTTCCTCAGTCTGAAAAATCTCAGATAGGTTTGATATAAGCCTTTCAATAAATAGTAAGACTTGGGGATGTTTATCATAGTATAGCCTTTGAGAATTTATGGCACCCAGTAGATCAAGCAAAATCTGATCATTTCTATCTAACTCTTTTTCCATGACTGGCTCCTTTCAAATGTTGTTTTATAATCCTAAGATTTCTTGGGGATAGTGTAAATCTCTTTCTCATCAATTGCTTAGCCCAATTTTGAAAACCTGAATCGTCAATTAATGCCACCGTATCAATTGTTTTCAATGTGATTTTCAGATGGTCCTTACTGATGTATAAGGTTCTTATTCTACCTACTAAAGCTTCAGTATATGCGGTAAGTTTGTAGTCTCTAATCAAATCAAGTATTCCCATAACTAGATGATCTTCACCATTTAGAATAATCTGTTCTATTTCATTTTTAACCTGGTAATCCTTCCTGGTTAAAAGTATCTTGATTGCTAGTAACTTTACATTTGCTAAATCACTGGACAAGAGTTGCAACAAAAGAACTCTTGGAATTGCTCCGAGATTATTTTCAATAATTGGCACTAAGGATGAAAAATTCTGTGTTGGGTAACTAATAATTTTATTAATAGCTTCAACACTTGCAGTCTCACTAAACAACAAAATCAGGTTAAGGATACTCTTTTTGCTTTCTCCTTCAGATTCATCAATATACAAATCCATTAACCAGTTAAGGTTTTTAGGACCACTGACCTTTAAAATTTCAAAAGCATGATTGTTAGTGTATGATTTATTATTAATGATTCCCTGAGCCAGTTTTTGAACTGTTGAATCCTGTTCTAGATAGGTAGATACTAACTTATTGTTCAATATTGAATAGATAAAATACCAATCTCCATTCTCTAAAAACTCGTCAATATAATTATAGATACTCTCTACAAACCTATCTTGCATACCTGTATCCAATTCATTCTTGCTTAAATGAATCAGTGCTATTACAACTGTTTTACTAATAAGAGCTTTATCAAAGAGATCAGTCATACTGAATTTCTCTAAAGATGGGCTATGGGATTCAGATATATTACCTAGATGTTGCTTGTACTTTTCAGAAACATATAATTCATATGCTTCGCCCTCAATTAACTTGTTCAATTGATTATTACTCATTCTATTATTTAATTGACCTACTTCTTCATTCACTGCAAGTCTTCTGGAGGCATCTAATACAACTAGTCTATCCAATAATGGGGATATTGAAGTTTCTTTTGCTTTAACTATTTTTAATATTTCCGAAACTGCTTCATCTGACAATCCAGCAATAAAATCTGACACTTCATCTGGTGACATTTTATTTATCTCTTCCATGGCAATGTCTATTAGCTCATTTTTTTTAAAGGAATCCATTGCAGAATTTAAGCTCTTTAAAACTTCATATAATTGGTTTTTGTTTAATACAATATCTGTAGAATGGTTTTGTCCTTCATCTTCATAACTGTACCTAATGCCGCTGTAATCCATCTCTTCAATTTCAATAAAATTAATATTATGCATAGCAATTTGTATGTCACGATGGTATAACAAGTTGCTTTTATTTGGTATAGCATTCAACAAATAAAAAAAATCCAGAATAGAGTCCAATTCTACTCCTAAATTAAAGCTTATAGAAAAGATACCCCGGCCACCAAGCAAGTGGGACAAATATCCTACTTTAGGATTGGCATTCTCATACTCCACATTGTTAATTAGTAGGCTTTTCCCTAGGCCTGCAATTCTAATTTTTGGTGTGGTTTTATGTAATTCATTTAATATCTTAAGCAAACTAATAGCGCCTTGCTCTAAAAACATGTGGCCATGGGAATACAAAAGATACATCTTCTGGAGTATGACTAGCTCATTTAATAAATCATCGTACTTATCTTTCAAATAATCCACCTCATATTTTATAGTTGTTTTCCATAAATTAATTTTGCTACTTTATAATTTATTTCATTATATCATCCTATATTTAATATTCAATTACATAAAAAATAAACTGTAGAATATTAAGAAAATGGAGCCTATATAGGCTCCATTTAAGACACATTTAAAAAAATTTTGTTTTACTTACTTATATTTTTGTTGCTAAATTGTAAGCTGCCCGTATTCCTTCTAATACTCTACCAACTCGGTTACTATCTCCTATATTATAAAGTTCTTTAGCAACATGGTCTTTTTGAGCCTCAAAGAATAAACTCTCATCTGCTCTACCTCCCATTGCTAAAACAACAAGGTCTGCTTCTATGCTTTCTTCTATAGTCTCTTCTCCAATTTTCTTTGCCATTGGATTTGGAATGTTTACAGGTAAAATCGGTGCCCAGGTATTATAAGGATTTGGTACACCTTTTGAAATGTTTTTAATAATATTAACATTATTTTCATCAAAAGATACAACCTTTGCACAATTTAAAAGTTCTACATTTTCTTTTCTTAAATAATAAATTAAATGGCCTCGATTGGCTGTACATACACCATCCATAATATATGGTAGCATCTCTAGAACTTTTACATCTCTTCCCTGTTCATATTTAAGCCAAAAAGCTGTTTCACAACCTACTACTCCACCACCAATAACTACAATTTTATTTGCATCCCCCATAAGTTCAGGATTAGATAGCAATTCTGTAGCTTGTACAGTTTTTATCTTTTCTATGCCTGGAAGCCTAGGATTAATATCTTGGGTACCATATGCAAAAACAACTGAATCGTATTCTTGCTCTTTTAACCAATCTGAAGTTACTTCAGTATTATATCTAACTTTAAAATTAGGAGTTTCTTCAGCTATTTTAACTTCATTTCCTAGATATTTTAAATAATTTTCAAACTCATATTTCATCTTAGGTACACTACCAGGAGTAATTCTTCCACCTATGTTTTCATTTTTTTCAATTAATTCAACATTATGGCCTCGTTTTGCAGCTGTTACAGCAAATAAGACTCCTGTAGGTCCACCACCTACTACAGCTATATTTTTAATCTTTTCAGGTTTTGCAGGAATCTCAGGCATCACATCTTCAAATCCAGTACGTGGATTAACTGCACACTGAGGATGTCCACCTAGAACAAATTCATTGATACAACCTTCCTGGCAACCAATACATGGAGTTATTAGGTCAACATCTCCTGCATAAGCTTTGTTACACCATTCTGGATCTGCAAGTAATGGACGAGCTAGCATAACCATATCACAACTTTCATCTCTAAGTGCCTTTTCTGCAAGATCTGGGTATCCAAGCTTCCCAACAGCTACAATAGGAACTTCCATTCCCATATTAGATTTTATATTCTTAGATTTAAAGTATTCTTTAGTTATACGTGCTATGTCTAGGAAACATCCTGAAGGCATTCCAGCTGGAGGATGAGGTAACCACCAATTATCATAGCAGCCCAAGTCTACATCAAACATATCTACTCCTGCCTTAACTAAATTTTCCATATAGTGTAATGTCTCAGATATTGTTCGCCCATCTTTAAATTTCCTTAAAGATTTAAAATTGTCCATATCATCTCCGTAAGTTTCATTAAGTGCAAGGGAGAGATCTATACGATACATAATTGGATATCTAGGACCTACTCTTTCTCTCATTTCTTCTACAACATCAATACCAAATCTTTGCCAATCAGAATATCTGCCTATTTTTCGACGATTAAAGGCAGTATTAGTCATTTGCTCTAGAAGATAGCCTTCGTGTCCATGAAGATATACTCCATCAAGTCCACATTCTTTAGCATCTGCTGCTGCTTGGCCACAATTCTTTACAATTTTCTTTAGGTTCCCATCGGACAATCTTAGACATGGTACTTCAGGTATATAAAAATTAGGATTAAAAGATGCTGATCTAGGAAATTTCTTTTCATTTACTAAACAAGTTGGAGGACCAACACGACCAAGACCTGGTGTAATTTGAATAAACATCTTGCTACCATATGATTGTACTCCTTGGGCTAAATCACGCCAACCTGCAAATACAGTACGAGATCTGTCTATACGTGGAAACATTGTAAGTCCACCTGATTCAGTTATACTTTTGTCAATACCATGACTTACTGGAATTAAACCAGTAGTAAGTAAACCTGCTCCGCCTTTAGCTCTAGCAAAGAAATATTGGAGCATTTTATCATTAGGCCTACCTGTTTCGTCACACATATTCACATTTCCCATAGGTCCCATCATTAAACGATTTTTAATAGTAATACTATTTACCCTTATTGGAGAAAATAATTTCTCATATGGGTACAATTCTTTTGTCATTCTAGCAGTATTGCCTGCCTGATTTTCATTGTCTTCTTGAACCCAATTGCCATAGCTATTAATTAAATCCTGGACTAATTTGTCTTTTTCCAAGATATACCCCCCTTATTTTTTGTATTAATACTTCCGCATTTTCACATATAATTATTTTTTAAAGCATTCTAGGTGATTGGTAATTATTTTTTGGCAATAGCTTCTCAAATCATAGGAACCCTTGTTTTGACACCAATTATAGATTACACCACGGGATATTATTAGTATTTCTGCCGTTATACTTTCTGCCTCTTGAGATTTTGTTATAGCTCCTTTTTCTTGGGCTTGAGAAACCAATTGCAATAATCCTTCAGGCAAGCCTCGTGAAGACTTTAAAAATAAATCAACTCCTTCCGTTATTTGAGCTTTATAAACCTCAATCATCAGATCAATTCCCACATCAATTGCATACTGCATTTGATAGTCAATATACTCTAATATTCTACTAATTTCATCTTGGCTTTTTAATTTTCCAATAATATTTTCCTTAAAAAAATTATCACATTCTCCATAACCTTCTACTATTAAATCTTGTTTGCTTTTAAAGTGATGATAAAAAGATCCTATGGAGACTCCGGCCTCACTACAAATAGTCTCAATGCTCAAGGCATCATAAGTATATTCTTCAGTTAATCTTTTTGCTGTTTTCATAATATGATTTTTAGTTGCTTTGGCTTGTAATTGCCTACTTGTTAATATTTCCTTTGCTTCCAAAATATCCCCCCTTTGATTTTGTTTTTTCACAGAATCTATTCATAGAATTGATTCTGTGCTACTTAATGTTAAATATATCACATTGTTATTTTATTTACAATCCCTAAGGCTAATTATTTTCTGTATTTTCAGTATTTTCAGTATTTATTTTAGCAGGATAAAAAAAAAGCCCTTTTTAGGGGCTTAAAAATAAGAATATTTTAAATTTACATTTCACTAATAGCTATAGATAGGTCTGTAAATTTACCTTCATCAATAGCTTCATTTTTATTTAATAATGCTTCTATATCTTTTCTTTCTTCAGATTCATTGGCAAAAAGTATGCCAAGAGGATAGTTGTTTTCATCCACATAGGCTACTGCATAATTTTTATTATCTAATGAACCTCTAACAAAAGTCTTGGCCCAGTTTCTTGCATTTCCTAAATATTCAAAGGTTTGATCGTATTGATCTGTCCAAAAATATGGATGCTCATTATATTCATTGCTTTTTTCTTCCATAATATTTTCTGCAATTGAAATCCCTTGACTCCAAGCATTTTCCCAATGTTCTATGTGGACTAACCGGTCTTTATATGGCCACATAACCACATCTCCACCTGCATAAATATCTGGTATAGAAGTTTCTCCATATTTATTAACCACAATAGCACCATGGTCCATATCCAGTGAATCAATATCAAATGAGAAATTAGGTCCCACCCCCACTGCTATTATAACCATTTCACACTTAACGGTTTTACCACTTTTAGTTAGGATTGATTTTATATTTCCCTTGTCATCTTTGTTAATTTTTTCTGCTTCTTCATTGTATAAAAAGTTTACTCCATGTGATTCATGCATTTTTGTAAAGTATTCAGATACTTCTTCACCAAGAATTTTTTCCAATGGTTTTCCAGACCTTACCATAACGGATACATTTTTATCCAATTGAGAGAAGGTTGAAGCAAGCTCTAAGCCTATAAATCCTGACCCAATTATTACAACATCTTCAATATCCTTTACCCACTCTTTAATCTTTTTTGCATCTTTAAATTCTCGAAGGTAGAAAACACCATTGGCATCATCACCAGGTATTTCTATTTCTCGTAATTTAGAACCTGTTGCAATAATTAAATGATCATAGGGTATTGTTTCATCCCCGTTGATTGTTACGGTCTTATCTTTCCAATTAATTGAATCTACCTTTGTGTTTAATTTTAAATCAATATTATTCTCCTTATAATAACCCTCTTTCATTAAAAGCGGAGGATCCATTTCATCATAATCCATCATCCATTCTTTTGAAAGTGGATAAGTATTATAGGGATATACTTCTTTTTTATCAATTAGAGTTATATCTCCTTGGAAATCACTACGAACCAATTTACTCATTGCATAAACTCCTGTAATAGATGCACCAATTATAACTACTCTTTCTTTCATCTAATTTCACCCCTCATTAATAATGTAAAATATCTCTCATCTCTTAGTATCTCTCAATTATACTTATACCCAATTCTATTATTTTTTCCCAATTCTTTTAATTGAACTCTTTTTATTTAAACAAATAAGCTTTTAGACAAACCCATGAAGCTCTAGCTTTTAATTTATTTACAAGCTAGTAGAATTTCTAGTCTATGTTATAATATAGAAAATAGTAGGAGGTGTTCTTATGGAGAAAAAGCTATTCTCTGGAAAAAATATATTAATAGGAATTTTATACATAATAGGATTTATTGTTTTACTCTTGGTGCTTCTGGTCTTATATCTGACCCTTACTGAATACAAGCCAGATCAGGTTACCAGCATGGTCATTGACTATGTTGATATAAATGAAGTCCCAACTGAGACTAGTTTTAAAGCAGTAAGCTTTAATCTGGGCTACGGAGCCTTAGGTGAAGAAGAAGACTTCTTCATGGATGGAGGGAAAAAAGTCTATCCTGATAGTGTAGAAGTTGTAGAAAAAAACCTAGCAGGAATCCTTGAAGTTTTAAAGGATATTGACGCCGACTTTCATTTATTACAAGAAGTTGACAAAAATTCTAAAAGAAGTTTTTCTATAGATCAACAGTCATATTTAGAAGACACTATTTTAGGTCTACCAAGTTTTTATGCAGAAAACTATAAGGTTAAATTTGTTCCTATTCCATTTCCTCCTATGGGAAAGGTTGATTCAGGTCTTGTAACTAGTGCTAAATACAATATATTAGAGGCGGACCGAATAAGTTTGTTTGTGCCCTTCAAATGGCCTGTTAGAGTAGCCAATCTAAAGCGCAGCTTGCTAGTTACAAGGATGCCAGTTGAAAATACTGACCAAGACCTAGTGCTAATCAATTTGCATTTAGAAGCCTATGATGACTCAGGGGGCCGTGAAAAGCAGACTCAAGAACTAATAAAGGTAATGGAAGATGAAGTGGCCAAGGGAAATTATGTAATAGCTGGAGGAGACTTTAACCAATCCTTCTTCCCCCTTGAAGATTTACCCTATGAAGCAACAGAAGACCAATGGAAACCAGGCCTATTGGACCTTAATCTCTTCTCAGAAGATTTTCATGTTTTAAGAGATGAGAGTATGACACCAACCTGCCGTTCCAACCATATATCCCACAGGGCTTATGAAGGTAGAAAGTATTACTATTATATCGATGGATTCATTGTATCAGATAATATCAATGTAGAAAAAATAAAGGTTTATGATCAAGGCTTCAAATTCTCAGATCATAATCCAGTAGTTCTTGAATTTTCCCTAAAGTAGAAATTGAATAGTCCCAATAGGAAATTCTATACTGGTATTCGTAACCCATATTTCAAATATAAAAAGGCCTCTAAATAAACATTTTTAGAAAGCCTTTTTTTATGAATCTTTGATTTTCGATTTATGGTTGCATAGCTCCAAATAAAACTAACCAAGCAAGTGCTGATTTAGCCACCAGGCTTAATATAATGTACATTCTCTCACCATAAAGATAATCTTTCCATTTCCCCACTTCTTTGTATTGTAAAATCATATTTATAGGGAAAGTGTTGAATGCTATAAAGTAAACAACAACTATTGCCCAGACAAACCAAGGTACTTCACCATAATTACCTGTGCCAAACATATATAATGCAATAGCAATCCAAGGTGCAATACCCGCAATTGATCCCCAAATAAATGGACCCCAATTAACATCTTCTTTTTTACGTTGAGAGTTTAACTGTTCCATAACCAATCCAAATAAGTTCATTGTGGCATTGACAATGAATATCAGTATTAATGAAGCAATATCATAAATACCAAAAAGTGTTGAGATTAGAACAATCATTATTGATGAACTAATGGCATACTCAAACCACCTAAATTTATTGATGCCAACTTTTAAGTCAGAAAAGTATTTATCACTCATAATATATACAATTCCATGTGCTAGTGCTGAAATAAGTAAAAATGATGCTACCATAATTCCAAATGGTAAATCGAACAATTCTTTTCCTGCAGTAACCAGCCCTTTGGTCTCAACATCAAACTTTAAAAAATTCTGTGTAATGGTTGGTTGAAATTCAGCAATCTTTTGAATTACGTTTGTTGCTAGAAATATCATTGCTATACCTTGTATAAGATGCAGACCACCCATAATTAAATTAAATCTTTTTAGTTTCTGTAACCTTTCTTCCATTTAATCATCTCCTTGTAACCATTAATTACCCTTATGTATCTTATACTACACATTTTGATTAAATAGCATATTTTTTGAGAATATATCTTAATTCTTTATGTAATTTACCATGTAGAACCAAGGTTTTTCTTTTATTAAAAATCCGGTTATAAAACTACTTTCCCTATTGTTGATTACATGCTATGACTTCATTTTCAATAATTGTACAAGAATAAACCTTTAAGTGGGAAATCCTTGCAGGGGTAGTTCCTACAGTTTTTTCCGTTTTACTCGAGAAAAACTGGGTCCTACTCCCATTCTATAATGCAAGTTGCTTTTAAGTATCTATTATTTGTATAATAGTTTTATATTAGAACCTATTTTTATACAGTTTTGTCTCTATTATATTGGCTTTACATATTATTAGAAGCAAACTAGAAGCAAAAAGTTATATTTTTATCCTCTTTGTATTTTTCAATATTTATGAAAGCTAGATTTATAAATATCTACATTATCTTTCCAATCAATAACTCAATGCTTTCAATAACATTCTCAAAAGAAGTATCTTTTACATAAGTATTCTTATTTGCATATGCATTCCATCTATCATTAAAACCCTTATCATTTAATATCATGCTAATCATTTCTTTAAAGCTTACTAAATCAAATATAGTTTCTCTATAATTAAAGGTTCTTTCGCAAGCTACAGCTAATTTATCAAAATCAATTTCATCACTTTTAAGCCTATACAATAAATGAACATCATAAAAATCTTTGCTTATATTTACTATTTGATAGTTTACTTAAAACACTTTCTAGAAAATAATAGGTCA
>CAYZDC010000005.1:0-30568 GCA_964477045.1 uncultured Tissierellaceae bacterium
AAAAATAAAAGGACTCAAAATTTGAGTCCTACCTTTTGTTTAAAGCATTTTTAACAATCTCTACTATCTCTTTTAATATTTGTATATAATCTGTAATATTCTTTGTATTAAGTTTAAAAGCATAGGCTGTCTCTGATATTCCATCTGTTACTTGGTCCACCGTATCAGTAATTTTATGAGCTGTGGTATCAAGTGAAGTAGTTATGCCTTCTACCTTCCCTGAGATGGAATTAATATTAAAGAGCAATCCATTAATTTCCGGTGTAAGTTTTGTAATGGTTGTTTGAGCTTCTTTGGTTATACTATTAACATTCTGAGTTATTTCAGGTAATTGTTTTATTGTTGTATCTAATTCTTTCATATTGTCTTCTGTAAGTTTTTTAGCCTGACTTATTATCTTATTAATGTTCTTAAGTACCAAGATTAAATAAGTCATGACTCCAATTCCTAGCAAAAAAAGTATTAGTTTAAACAAATCCTGAATTGTTAAGTTAGCAGTCATAATTTGCCTCCTATTTAGGTATTTGTTTTATAAATCTTTTTTAACTTCTTTTGCTGTATCTTTTACAGTTTCTTTTACATCTTTAGAACCTTCTTTAAGATCTTTAGCTACATCTTTAGAAGTATCCTTTACATCCTCTACTATTTCATCTTTTTTAACCTTCATATCTTCAGCAATATGTCCTAAACCTTCAACAACAATATCTTTCTTCTCTTTGATTTCATCAAGATTCTCTTTAACATCTTCTTTAACTTTTTCTTGCCATTCTTTTGTAGCTTCCATTTGTTCACTTACTGTAGACTTAACATTTTCAGCTACTTCTTTTGATTTCTCAACTATGTCTTCTCTTGTTTCTTTTCCAGATTTAGGAGCTAATAATACCCCTGCAGCTGCACCTATTACTGTTCCTATTACAGTACCAGCAGCTACATTTTTAGCTGTTTCAATTTGTTTTTCTCTTTCAATTTGCTTCTTTTTGTCTTCGAACATTTTTACAATTTTCATCTTTTTAGCGCCCCTTTAAATTTAATTTTATTCATAATTTGAATCTACTACTTAATTACCCCATTTAACTTATTGCAAACAGCTATTTAATACATTACAAGCATTTCTATTGATTTTAGGTAAATATCTTTACATTTTGATAAACTTGGGTATTATTAATTATATTCCATTTCCCCTTTTACTTTCCTTGATAAATAGTTATAATGTATATATGTGTATTTTGAGAGTCGAAATAATCAACTTTTAGAAAGGTAGGTTTGTCATGAAATCTTTTAAAACTTTAAGTAGTTTTTTTAAAAAACATAAGTGGAGTTATTTTATTGGTGTAGTTTGGCTAATTATAATTGACTTAGTTCAATTATTAGTTCCACAAATTATAAGAAGCTTAGCAAATGATTATGAAAGCAATATACTAAATAATTCTGGGTTAATTAAGTATGCTTTATACATAGTATTAACTGGACTTATTATAGGCTTCGGTAGGTATTTTTGGAGGATATATATACTTGGTACTTCCAGAACTCTAGAATATTACCTGAGAAAACGATTGTTTAATCATTTATTAACTTTATCACCTAATTATTTCAACATCCATAAGACAGGTGACTTAATGGCCCATGCAACTAATGATATTAATGCAGTAAGGCAAGCTCTTGGCCATGGAATTATATTGATTGTAGATTCAGGCTTTATGATATTATTTGGATTAACTATGATGGTAAGAACTACTAGCCTAAGATTAACAGCAATAGTTGTATTTACTTTACCCTTAGTTACTTTCATTGTTATTAAATTTGGAAAGATTATCTATAACAGATTTAAAATTGTACAAGAAGCCTTTTCAAACCTAACAGATATTACCCAGGAAAGCTTTGCAGGTATTAGAGTTACTAAAAGTTTTGTACAAGAAGATCTGGTATCGGAAAACTTTTCTGAACTCAATAATGCTAACTTCCAAGCAAATCTAAACTTAGTTAAAGTTTCAGGTACTTTTCATCCACTACTTAGGTTCGTAGCTTCTATTAGTTTGTTTATAGTAATTTTTTATGCAAGTAAAGAAGTAATATTAGACAGAATATCCTTGGGTGACTTTCTTGCTTTTAATCTTTATTTAGGCTCATTAATTTGGCCAACTATGGCCTTAGGTATGGTAGTAAATGTATTGCAGAGAGGTGCAGCCTCTATGGATAGATTAAATATAATCTTTAAGGAAGAGTCAGAAATAAAAGAAATTGATAGTCCTATTGTGATTCCTCAGGTTAAAGGAGATATAGAATTTGACAATGTAAGTTTTAAATATCCCAATACAGACCTTTATGCATTAAATGATATTAACTTTAGAGTAAAAAGTGGTGAGACCCTTGCACTGGTAGGTAGAACCGGTAGTGGGAAAACTACTATTGTTAGTCTGCTTTTAAGATTATACGATATATCAGAAGGTACTATATACCTAGATGGAATAAATATAAAAAATATAAGTTTAAATCAATTAAGAGAGTCAATTGCATATGTACCTCAAGATGATTTCTTGTTTTCACAAACCTTGGCAGAAAATATTAGTTTTGGTATTGAAGGAGACCTTTCTGAAGAAAAAATAATAAAAGCTTCTAAGGATGCAGAAATATATGATAACATAATGGATTTCCCTAAGAAATTCGAAACAGTTTTAGGTGAAAGAGGAGTTACTTTGTCCGGAGGTCAAAAGCAAAGATCTTCTATTGCAAGAGCATTAATCAAGCAGTCCCCTATATTAATTTTAGATGATAGCTTATCAGCAGTAGATACAGAAACTGAAGAGAAAATTTTAAACAACTTAAAAAATATGGAAAATAATCCTACTACAATAATAATTAGTCACCGTATATCTACAATTAATCATGCGGATCAAATTTTATACTTGGAAGATGGTCGTATTATTGAGAGAGGAACTCATGAAGAGTTATTAGAATTAAAAGGTCAATACAATAATTTAAATGAAAAACAATTATTAGAAGAAAAGCTAAGCAAAGAAGGTGAAATTAATGAATAAACAGCTTAAAAATGAAGAAATAATGGGTAAGGCTTATGATGCAAGGTTAATGAAAAGATTATTAGAATATGCTAAGCCATATTGGAAGCTGTTACTTACTTCTCTTTTATTACTAGGAATAATAACAGCCTTAGAATTACTTAATCCCTATTTGCTAAAAATAACTATTGACGATTATATTAATGGATATAAGAAACCTATGTATGTAACTTCATTAGATTCACCTTACACTGGTATAGAATACCAAAATAAAAAGTATATAAAAAAACAATCACTTAACATTGACGAGCAACAAAAGTTAGATGAAGTACCTGTAAAGAAAATACTGAAAGATAATAAGGATTACTATATAGTAGATGTTGAAGCTGACAATATATTAAAAGGAGAACTATTAGATAGAAATGATTACTTAAGATTTAGGCAAGGTGATATATCAGGGATTAATAAAATATCAATAGTATTCTTTTTAGTCATATTGTTTACATTTATATTTAATTATATACAAACTATTATACTAAATTATACAAGTCAAAAAATCATATTTAATATAAGAGAAGACTTATTTAACCATATTCAAAGTTTAAGCATAGGATTCTTTGATAAAAATCCTATTGGAAGATTACTTACAAGAGTTACAAATGATACAGAAACCTTAAATGAAATGTATACTTCTGTATTAATTACATTATTCAAAGATTTATTAATGTTAGTTGGGATTGCTTTTGTAATGTTAAAGATGGATTATAAACTAGCCCTTCTATCTTTTTTATTGGTTCCCCTAATTTTAATTATTTCCATGATATTTAGAGGTAGAATAAGAGTATTATATAGAAGAAGTAGAGCTCAGTTAGCCATTATTAATTCAAGTTTAAATGAAAACATTACTGGTATTAGGACAATACAAATTTTCAACAAGCAAAAGAAAGTATCTAATTCGTTTGATACTCTTAATAATAATCATTTAGAGACCCAAAAAAAAGAAATAAAGACCTATGCTATCTTTAGGCCCTCCATAGAAATAATTCGTTCCATTGGAATGGCATCTTTAATTTATTTTGGTGGTGGCAAAGTAGTTAGTAACGCAATTGAATTTGGTGTACTATTTATATTTATCGATTATTTACAAAAGTTCTTTGCTCCAATAATAGACTTAACTGAAAAGTATAATATACTACAATCTGCTATGGCATCAAGTGAAAGGATTTTTAATCTTTTAGATAATGATGACATAATAGAAAGCGGAGAAAATCTTCAAATGATAGAAGAAGTAAAAGGAAAAATAGAATTTAAAAATGTTTGGTTTGCTTATGTAGAAGATGACTGGGTTTTAAAGGATATTAGTTTTGTTATAAATCCGGGAGAGGCAATAGCCTTCGTAGGAGCTACAGGGGCAGGTAAATCCTCTATAATTAACCTTATCACTCGCTTTTACGACATTCAAAAGGGAGAAATACTTTTAGATGGAGTTAATATTAAAAATATAGATAAATTCCAACTTAGAAAAAATATTGGGGTGGTATTACAAGATGTATTCGTTTTTACAGGCACAATAGAAGATAATATTCGATTAAACAATAAAAATATAGATCAAGATCAAGTGGTTGAAGTGGCAAAATTCGTTAATGCTCATAATTTCATTTGTAAATTACCATTACAATATAAGGAACCGGTTATGGAAAGGGGCTCTACCCTTTCATCAGGAGAAAGACAACTATTAGCCTTCGCCAGAACCCTGGCCCATGATCCTAAAATATTAATTTTAGATGAAGCTACTTCTAATATAGATACTGAAACAGAGTTGTTAATCCAAGATGCTTTAGTGAAACTAATAGAAGGACGGACAACTATAGCTGTTGCCCATAGGTTGTCTACAATACAGCATGCTGATAAAATCATTGTTTTAAGTAAAGGGAAAATTGTAGAAATGGGAAATCATCAAGAATTATTAGAAAAAGAAGCTATGTATTATGATTTATATAAATTACAATATAGTCAAGAACTATAAACATAAATATAAAAACTACCTAAGTTTAAACTTAGGTAGTTTTTATATTTCCACAATGCCGTCATGTCAGTTAATTCATACCCTTATATATTAAGGGGGGTTTCCTGTTAATATGCTTTGACGTCCAATAAAGGCATGTCATCCCATACTAAACTTTGGAATCCCATATGAGTCATGTAGGTTGAATTAAATGATCGCAACGTACACCGCAGAAACTAATTTTCTAATATCATTATACCTCTTTTAGTGAAATATTTCAAGTTAATAAGAAAGTAAATAAATCTATATCTTTTATACCTTTTATATGTGAATTATATTTTCTATTTTTAAACTATTTAGTGTACCAAGTTATAATTATTATTTCAACAAGAGGATTAGATCTTTCATATCATTTGGTAAGTCTGCAAAAAACTCCATAGCTTTATCTGTTCTAGGATGCATAGCTTTTAAATAATATGAATGCAGTGCTTGCCTATTTATATATGGGTTCTCCTTGTTGTATAAGGTATCCCCAATTATTGGGTGTCCTATGTGTTTTAAATGCACTCGAATTTGATGGGACCTGCCTGTAAATATCTGAACTTCTAATAAGCTAGCATTGGCAAATCTTTTCTTAACTATAAACCTGGTTAAAGCATGTTGCCCCTCTGTTGTAACCACTTTCTTAATACTCTTCTCCTCTTCTCTTCCAATTGGACTATCTATTATACCTTCACTAGATTCCACAACTCCATCTACTAGAGTTAAATACTTTTTTATAACAGTGTCCCTTTCGAACTGAATGGCCATTTGTTGGTGGGCAAAAGAATTTTTAGCTACTATTAAAAGCCCTGTGGTATCCATATCAAGTCTGTTTACAAATCTTATTTTCTTGTTAATTCCTTTTTCTAAAAAGTAGTTTGCAATACCATTTGATAAGGTATTTGTTTGATGTGATTTAGTAGGATGTACTACTATATTTGGTTGCTTATTTAAAATCAACAAATCTAAGTCTTCATATACTATGTCTAAGTGGATTTTTTCTGGAGCAATACTCTCAATTTCATCTTCCATATATAATGAAATTAGATCTCCTTCTCTTAGTTTAATGTTTTTGCGTAGGAATTTTCCATTTACATATATGTGTTTTTTCTTATATAGCCTTCTAAATAATCTACCTGACACATTCTGAGTATAAAGAAATTCTTCTAGATCTAAATTGTTTTTATTGCATTTAAAAATTATAAGGCTTTCACTTTCTTTTAATAAGTCCATATTTACCTCCATTTTAGTATCTAATTCATGAAAAATACTGTATAATCATTATATCAGAAACATTAAATTAATAAAGTTAATGGTGCGGAGGGATTTCATGAATACTGAAAAAACTAAAATAATAAACCTGATATCTAATAAAAATTTCGAGTCCAAAATTACATCTAAAAAATTAACGGAACGTTTAACCAATGAAGGCTATACAGTATTTGATAAATACAATAGTGATGCTGAGTTGAATATATGTGTTGGTGGTGATGGAGCTTTTTTAAGAGCAGTCCATAGAAATAGATTTCCCATTATACCTTTTATAGGCATAAATACTGGCCATTTAGGTTTTTTTCAAGAAATTCTGCCAGAAAACATAGATGATTTTGTTGACAACTATATTGCGGGTAATTATTTTGTAGAAGAAATGTCATTAGTAGATGCTGAAATTCATACTGTTAGTAAGACATTTTACTTAACGGGAGTAAACGAAATAGTCATAAAAGGTATCAAATCTAAAGTCATCCATTTAGAAGTTAATATTGATGGTAATCATTTAGAAAGATTTAGCGGTGATGGAATTATAGTTTCTACCCCGGCAGGCAGCACAGCATATAACTTCTCAAGTGGTGGAAGTATAGTTTATCCTTCGCTAAATACTTTGCAAATTACACCTTTATCACCAATAAGTTCAAAAGTATATAGATCCCTACCAAATAGCGCAGTAATTCCCGGTGATTTGGTAATAACTATAAAACCTGAATATAGATATGCTAATTCAACTTTGTTAGTAAATGATGGTATGGAATTTAAATATGACAATATAAATGTAATAAATTTACAAATATCTGATAAAAAAATATATAAATTAAATTTCAATAAAGATATGTATTGGAATAATTTAAGAAGTAAATTCTTGTAAAAATCGGGTTATACAATTGATAAAAAACAAATTCCCTTTTGATGGATCAAAAGGGAATTTATAATTTAAATCAAGCTGTCCATTTCCTCTACTAACTTTCTAAATAAAGCCATAGCATTATTTACTGGCTCTTTTGTTGTCATATCTACTCCAGCCTTTTTTAAAACATTTATTGGATAATCTGATTCTCCACTCTTAAGAAACTCTAAGTATTTCTCAGTGGCTTTATCTCCTTCTTTTAATATTTTTTCAGAAAGTGCTACAGCTGCAGAAAAACCTGTTGCATATTGAAAAACATAATAATTATAATAGAAATGTGGTATTCTGGCCCATTCCATTTCTATATCTTCGTCCACTATAATATTAGGTCCATAATATAGATGATTTAATTTTTTATATTCCCCACACAAGTAATCTGCTGTAAGAGCCCCTCCTGCTTCTAAATGTTGATTGATTATTAATTCAAATTCAGCAAACATAGTTTGCCTAAATACAGTGGTTCTAAAAGACTCTAGATAATGATTTAATAAATATAACTTTTGATTTTTATCTTTTACATTATTTAACATATGATCTAATAATAATGTTTCATTTGCAGTAGAAGCTACTTCTGCTACAAATATTGAATAATTGCCATATACAAATGGTTGAGTTTTTCTTGTGAGATAACTGTGAATTGAATGACCCAATTCATGAGCCAATGTAAAAGCACTGTCCAAAGTATCATGATAGTTTAACAAAATAAATGGTTTAGAATCATAGGAACCACTGGAATATGCCCCTGATCTTTTTCCTTTGTTTTCATATATATCAATCCATCTAGAACTAAATGCTTCATCCATTATAGCAGAATAATCTTTTCCTAAAGGATGCAATCCAGTCTTTATTAATTCTACCGATTCCTTATATGGTATTTTAAAATCAATTTCTTTTACTATAGGAGTATACAAATCATACATATGAAGCTCTTCAAGGCCTAAGGCTCTTTTCCTTATATCCATATATTTATGCATACTATCTAAATTATCATGGATTGCCAATATTAAGTTATCATAAACCTCCACCGGTATATTATTATTACTAAGCGAGGCTTCTCTTGTATTTTTGAAATTTCTTATTTTTGAATTAAAAATATTTTTCTTTAAGTCTCCATCTAATATAGAAGCATAAGTATTTTTAAAGCTTCTATAGGTACTATACACTGCTTCAAAGGCTGCTTTTCTAACCTGTCTATGCTTTGATTCCATTAAGGGTATAAAGTTTCCATGGGTGACTTGTATTTCTTTACCATTTTCATCTGTAATATTTGGAAATTTAAGGTCTGCATTATCTAGCATGGAAAATATCTTTTGAGGAGCATTAGAAAATTCACCTATTTGTGCTAATATAGATTCTTCTCTTGCGGATAATATATGGCTTTTTTGTCTTAATAAATCATCTAAAAATTGATTATACAATTTTAATTCTAGTTTTTCTTCAACAAATTCTTTTAGCTGGTCAGTGTCCAGTAATAAAATCTCAGGTTCTAAGAAAGAAGTTTTTTCATTTACTTCTACATATAAATTCATAGCTTTATCTGAAAGTCCCTGGGAAATATTGTTAGTAGTGTCCTCATCTAATTTCATATGAGTAAAAACAGCTAGATTTCCTGCTCTCCTATACAGGTTATCTCTGTCAACCAATACTTTATATAGATTATCACTTGATAATGTTGCCTTGCCCTTATAAAGTTCAAATTCTTCAGCTAATTTTTTAACTAATTCATACTCATCATCCCAAGATTCCTGATTTTTAAATAAGGATTCCAAATCCCAAGTATGCTCTAATGGTATCTCTTTTCTCTCTAATAATTCTGTGTTCTTATTCATATTTCCTCCTTAAAAATTCAAATTATTTAAACTATATATGATTAAATCTCTGGCTATAGGAGCTGCAGATATTCCCCCTGTAGAACCCTCTTCTTCTAATACTACTGCAATTGAAATTTTAGGATTGTCTGCTGGAGCAAATCCAATAAACCAGGCATGAGATTTACCAGATGGGTTCTCTGCTGTTCCTGTTTTACCAGCAACTACTACATTTTTTATTGAAGCATTTTGTCCTGTTCCAGATTTTACTGCTTCTATCATCATCTCTTTTAATTCATTAGCTATGAGACTGCTTGACACAGTAGATAAAGTTTCTGAAATAGAGGATTTTATTACTTTACCACTATTTGATAATACCTCTTTAACTAAGATAGGTTTCATCATTTCTCCTCCATTAGCAATAGCAGAAGCTACTAGTGCCATATTTAAAGGTGTTGCTACAACCTTACCTTGACCAATAGAAGCTGCAGCTATGTCAGTTTTACCTAAATTATCTTTAAAAGGTGTTTTAGAAATTTTTACAGGCAAATCAAAGGGTATCTTATTATTAAACATGTAATTGTCACTTACTTGTTGCATTTTAGATTTTCCAATCAATATTGACTTTTCTGTAAAATAAGTGTTACAAGAATGAACTAAAGCTTCCTTTAAATCTAAATGACCATGTGATTTGCCCTGGTAATCTTTAAATGTATAACCATCTATTATTGTGCTTCCACTACAATCATATTCCTTATTCAAATCTACTGTTTCCAGTGCTGCTGTGGTAGTAATTATTTTAAATACAGAACCAGGAGTATAAAGTCCTGAAATGGCTCTGTTTAATAAAGGACTATTAGTATCTTCACTTATTTCTTTCCAATTTACTTTAAGATTTGAAGCATCAAAATCTGGTAAACTAACCATAGTATAAATTTCTCCTGTTACTGGATTCATTGCTACTATGGCTCCCTTTCTTCCCTTAAGCAATTCTTTAGCTTTTAACTGTGTGCCATGGTCTAGGGTTAATTTTAAAGAATTACCTATTGTAATAGGTGCCACTATATTCTTAAATTCATTAATTGCTTTATTCTCATTAATATCAAGCAATGTATTATTATATTGTAACTCTAAGCCTGCTTTACCATACTCTCTATAACTATACCCAATTGTATGGCTATATAGACTTCCATATTTATAATATCTTGTATTTGAATCATTCTTCTTTTCGCTATAAACTAAAACATTTCCTTCTCTATCTATTATTGAGCCCCTAAGTGTATTTTCTTCATTTATCCACAGTCTTTTATTATATGAATTTGTTTTTATCCCTTCTGCTAAGAAAATTTGAAAATAACTCATATAAGCTATTAAAGCAATAAATATTATACAGAATCCTGCTAATAATAATAGTATTCTTTTTATTTCTTTATTCATAGTGGCCCTCCTTATTAAGGAGATCTTCTGAGGAAACCTGTAATATTGCCAATGCAATAAAGCTAGTTAATATTGAACTTCCACCATATGCTACAAAAGGCAGTGTTATACCTGTTAAGGGTATTATTTTTAAAACACCTGCTAAAATTATAAATGACTGTATTCCAAATAAAATACTAACTCCTAAAGCCAATATTCTATAAAACTTATTGTCTTGACTCAAACCTATTTTAAAACCTCTATAAACTAAAATCATAAATAGCATTATAACTCCAATCCCAGCAAATATTCCCATTTCTTCACAAATTGCAGCAAATATAAAATCCATTTCTACTAAAGGGATAAAATGAGGATGTCCAAGTCCAAGACCAGTTCCAAAAAAACCTCCTTCAGCTATGGCGAATAAGGATTGTGTAATTTGATAACCTTTGTTATCTATATATGCCCATGGATTAATCCAAGTTTGAAATCTAATTTTAACATGGTCAAATAATGTGTAACCTAAAACTCCTCCTATTACAAAGAATCCTAAATTATAAAAAACCTGTATTCTATCTTCTTCATATATATATTGTAGTCCGATAAATATTGAATAAAATATAACTGCCATGCCTAAATCTCTTTGAATGAATAATAATCCAATAAAGCTATATACCATAAGCATTGGATAATATTTAGAGAATTTTAAATGTTGAAATCTTTGTCTATTACTATAATATGCACTAAGTATAAATATTAATAATAATTTTATTATTTCAGCAGGTTGAAAACTAATCCCCCCAAGACTGATCCAATTTATTGCACCATACTTCCGTTTTCCCAAGAGAAAGGTCAGCGCAAATAATCCATAAGACAAAAAAATATATAAGTAAATCAACTTATCCCATTTGTTAATATATTTTAAAGTAAAATAAGTAATAAAAAAAACTAGAATTCCTAAAGCAATCCATAGCAATTGTTTTGCCCCTAATATAGGCTCAATTCTATATATCATTATGGTTCCAATGGATAATAGCATTGTAACTATTAAAAATATGTAGTTATCTCCAGAAGAGACTTTTTGTAAAATATAATTCGATATATATATAACTAATATTAGACCAGCAGCTGTAATAAAGGTATATTTATCTATATTGTACCTATTGTATAGAAATATTAAGAGAATTGCTAATAATTCAAACAATAATAATAGATTTCTAGGACTTTTACTTGTTATTTTTTTCTTAAACATAAATACACCTACTCTCTATTTACAAATAGAAATTCAATATTTCCCAAGCTTATTTTATCCCCATTCTTTAGTTTTATTACATCTTGTATCTTATCCCCGTTTAAATAGGTTCCATTAGCACTTCCCAGGTCTTCTAAAAAGAATTCTTCTTCATCTTCTACTATTTGTAAATGATCTTTTGAAACAAAAGGGTCTTTTAATACTATATTGTTATGACCATTTCTACCAAGGGTTAGCCTATCCTCTATGGAGTAATGATCTTTTATTTTAAATGGCAGGGAATCCAATCGGTTAATTAACTTAAGGTAGGCATTTCCATCTGATTCTAAAACTCTCATACTTTTAATATCTAAATATATTAATCTAATTATACTAAATATAAACATATATATTATAATAATAAAAAGATATTTAAATAGTATAGATAATATATTATACATAAGATCACTCCCAAAATTATCTTTCTATTTATGTTACCATAAACTGCAGGTAAAGTGAATTATTTTCAATTACTATTCATATTTTTCTAGAACTCTGATAATATATATGTACCTTCTATTTTTAAATCATTACTTTGAAGGGTAATGTTTCTTTTCTTAATAGTATATCCCATACTATTACCAATATTGGGTATATATGTAATTAGAAGTAAAATAATAAATAATTTATACTAGAAAGGGATTTTATGAATCTAAACTTTGAATATAATAAAACAAAAATTAAATATGTATCTGGCTACATTTTTAAAGGTAGCGGATATAGGTGCTCTTATGTAAGATATAATACATTATATAAGAACCCTGCTCCCGGTACAGAAATTGTGGAGTTTTATAATTTTCATCCGAAAAAAGAAGTTAAAGCCTCTGCTTTAGTCCTTCATGGATTAGGAAGCAGAAATATAAAATTTTTATTGTGGCTTGGTCCACATTTAGCATCTGCTGGGGTCAATACTAGCATCCTAATTTTACCTGGGAATTACACCAGAGTTGAAAATAATTCTGTCAGTGGCCGTTCTTTTCTTTATCCAGATATGGAAGTAATGTATCAATTTTGGGAGCATGCCGTTGTAGACACCTTAACTACTATAGATTTACTGGAAGACCTAGACTTGTGGAAACCAAATAGCCTGTTAATGGGTTATTGTCTAGGAGGTATGATTAGTACGATAGTCTCTGCGATTGACAAACGAATTGCACATACTTTATTTATGACCACAGGTGGTCATATTCCCAAAATACTACATGAATCGCCTGCTACCTCCTTTGCTAGAAGAATATTCGCAAAAGATAAAAGCTTGAAATTTGACTTGGGAAATAAAGATATCTTGTATGATATTTATGAAAAACAATTTCCATTAATAAAGGATATGGATCTTAGTGAATTATTGACTAGTAAGGACATTCATCCACTTTTGAAAATTGACCCTATTAGTTATGCACATTTAATTCCTAAGAACAAGGTCACTTTTATAGATGCATTTTTTGACAGTACTTTGCCCATTAAATCTAGAGCAGCCCTATATGATGAAATGAAAGGTGCTAAGCGTAGGATTTTACCCATCTCACATGTAAATTGGCTACCATTTGGATATTTATTGGCTAAGTATATGTTACACAAAGTTCATATTACAGATAAAAATTCACGAAAAGCCCTCCTTAGAAAAGAGAAAATCGAAGACCCGTTGCAAAAATAAAGGAGGCATAATTTTTTATGGATAAATTAAAAAGCAAATTAAAAGGATCATTTTTTTTTGTAAATAAGATTTACCTTTTTTTAATATTTATAGGATTATTTTTATCCGACGTAACACTTGGATTATATTATTTTATCTTGTCAATTATAGTTTATCTTTGGAAAACTGTAACTTCTAAAGTTCCTATGTCTACTCCTGGGGAAATTCATAAAGAAACATATACTTATAAAAAAGCAGGAGACCGAGACTTAAGGTTAGATATATATTATCCAACAGAAACCTCTTTTAGAGAATATCCTTTTATTTACTTTTCCCATGGAGGAGGTTGGATATCAGGATTTAGAAATCAGCCAAATAATGTTTCATGGTGTAAATTTCTTGCAGCTAAAGGCTTTGCTGTTGCTAGCATTGACTATCGTTATGGTTATCGAAATGATATGTCTGATATATTATCTGACTATACAGATGGACTGAAATATATAAAAAAGAATGCAAAAAAACTTAAAATTGATCGGTCAAAAATTGTATTAATGGGTCTTTCTGCAGGAGGCCATTTAGCATTACTTTATTCCACATACCATACGTTTATGAAAAATTCTAAGCCTATGGAAGGAATTAAATCTGTGGTGGCCTACTATCCTCCATCAAATCTTTCTGACTTGTTTTCATCAGATAATAAATCAATATTTGCTAAATTTGCTGCTAGAAGAACATTAAATGGAAGACCTACTGAGGTAAAAGAAATATATGATTATTACTCTCCTATTAACTATATAAGTGAATCCATGATTCCCACTTTAATAGCTCATGGCAAATTAGATAATACGGTTCCATTTCAGTCATCTATTAATTTTATTAAAAAACTAGATTATTATAAAGTAAATCATACATTTTTAGTTCATAAATATGGAGACCATTCTTTTGATACAAATTTAAGCGATTATAGTACTATAAGTATATTAGATAAAACCGTAAGGTATATAAGAAAGTCAACAAAGAAAGGAAAAAAGAATGATAATAACTGATATCAGTAGTCAAAGAAATAAAAATAGGGTCAATATTTATATAGATAATAAATTTGCTTTTGGTTTAACCAGAGAACTCTTATATAAATTTGATCTCTCTATAAATCAAGAATTGGAAGAAAGTTTTATCGAGAACATTTTAAAAGCTGAAGAACAAAGCAAAGTTACTAATGCTGCCCTTAACTTAATTTCTTACAGGCAAAGATCCATTAAAGAAATTTATGAAAAGTTAAAAGGAAAAGGATATGATGAAGTCTTTATTAATAATAGTATTGAATATTGCAAAGAACAAAACTATTTAAATGACCATGAATTTGCGGAAAGTTTTATAAGAGACAAACAGAATTTGAACAAATTTGGTTCTACTCGAATACGATACGAACTTATAAAAAAAGGTGTATCAAAGGATATTATAGAAGAAACACTTAACTTTGATAAAGATGAAGAGTATAATGTAGCACTAACATTAGCCCAGAAAAAGATTAATTCATATAAAGGACAAGAGAGAAATAGTATATATAGAAAATTAGGTGGATTTCTTCAAAGAAAAGGGTATCCATACGATATAGTAACAAAAGTTTTAAAAGAATTGCTAGAAGGTGAATAAATGTTTTATGTATATATATTAAAATGTAGTGATAACACTTTGTATACTGGATATACAAATAATATAGCAAGAAGACTAAATGTTCATAATAGTGGTAAGGGGGCCAAATATACTAGAGGAAGACTTCCCGTCAGCTTAGTATACAGTGAAAAATTTTACAGTAAAATAGAAGCTCAACGAAGAGAAAGAACTATAAAAAAACTAAATCGTATAAAGAAATTGCATTTAATAAATAATTTGGAAGATTAATATTGGGGTGAAAATATGAATTCATTTTTTGATAAAATCTCCACCAATCCTATAATAGCTTCAATCAATAGTTTAGAAAAACTAGATATAGCTTTAACTTCTCCTTGTGAAATTATATTCTTAATGACAGGGAATATTTTTAATCTAAAGGAAATTTCTTCTAAAGTAGCTTTAGCAAATAAAAGCCTTTATATTTATATAGATTTAATAGATGGGTTTTCAAAAGATACTTGGGGCTTAGAATATATTATTAAAAATATTCAATTAGATGGTATAATAACTAGCAAAGAGAATCTAGTTAAGCTTAGCAAAGATATGGGAGTATTTACAATTTTTAGGATGTTTATCCCTGATTCTAAAGCCTTGAAACAAGGTCTTGATTTTATAAAAACAAATCATCCACATGGAATTGAAATTCTGCCAGCTCCAATGACAAAGGTGATTCAAAAAATTTCAAATGAAATTCAAATACCTATAATAGCAAGTGGCTTAGTAATGGACCTTGTTGATGTAAACAATATATTAGATGCAGGTGCCCTAGCAATATCTACAAGTAATGAGAATCTATGGTATTTAAACTTTAATCCAAAAAACAATAGAGACCCTATCTAGGGTCTCTATTGTTCTGATATGTCTGTTTCTACGGTTTTTCTTTTCTTTTTTCTTCTTTTTTTCTTCTTTTTTTCTTTATTATATACTCCTAATATCAATCCAAATAATAGGGCAATAAAACCTGAACCTACACCAAGTATAAATAAGACCAAATTGCTAATTCCAGCAGATCTAGTTAAGTCATTTCCTACTGTATAAAGATTATAGGATCCAATTATTATTAGTAGTATACCTGGCAGGTATTTAATAGCTCTATTGGTTCTTCTAAATATTCTGTGACTAATATAAGTGATTATAATTGCAACGGAAGAAACGTAAGCTAATAATTTTGCATAATCTAAATAATCTAATAATTCATCCATTCAATCACTCCCTAATAAAATATATACCCTTTTATTTAATTAATCTATCTTATATTCCAATTCTACTCCATTGTTTTTTATTACTTCATTTTGCCATATTGTTGGATACCTGCCAATTGACCATTCAGACATTACTATAGATGCATTTTCTGGCAATTCAATTTTAGCTATAGGTACAGTATTTAGATTTCCATCAAATATATTATAAATTAATAAATGAGAATATGTTGACACTATTATAATATCATTATTCGGAGATGAGAATGCATCTATTGTTTCTGGTATATTCATCTTTAATTCATTCCATGATATTATGTGAGAGTCATAGTTTATCATTTCTTTAGGTGGTATAGCCTTTATATTAAAATCCTTATATAGTTCCTCGTCATTTTGCACAAAATTTACTCTACCTTTAATAGTCCAATATCCACTTTTTCTTGTAATTCCTACATTTTCCTCATTTAATGTAATTTGAGAATCTATTGAAACCACACTTTGTGCTCCTTCTGTAAAGATCCTTTTGCCATCTTCACCAATTAAATCTGATAGATTTATGGGCTTTTTTTCATCTATATTATCTAATGAATACACTTCCAATGTTTTCTTTTCTTCATCAAATTTATTTATTTTCTCTATTGATATATAATCATTACCTACGAATTGTATATTACTTAAAATAGCAACACTACTTAGGTCTTCTACAAGATTAGGTCTAGAGGATGAAAATAAATTTATATCATCATCAATTGTAACCGCATTTGATAATTTAAATAGTGGAGTAGCTGAAATCTCATCTTGTATTAAACCATTATAAATACGATTAACTTTTACCATCCAAAACCCATTTTTTCTAGGTACTAATAGGTCGTCTAGTTCGTATACCCCAATAATTTTATTATTTAAACTATTTATCCAAATAGTTTTGTATTTCCAATCAGCTAATTGACCTTTTTCATCATAACTAGGAATCTTAATACCTAGCAAAACTCCAGACTGTTGTTCATTAACCTCTGCAATATTCAAGGCCCTAATAGTATTTTTTTCTACATCTATATACCTATTTATCTCATCTATACTTACTTCATCAACTACTTTAGTTAATTTATAAAAACTATCTTCAATTTTTACTATTAGCTCTTCCTCACCATATTTTATAAACTCATAGAAATATTGATTTTCATTTAGTATTGTAATCACAGTTATATTAGAATCTTCAATTCCCAAGCTAATTGGTGTAGTTTTATATTTATATAGTAAATAATCATATGCATCTACCGTCTTAATTTTAAAAGTTGGTTCTGTAGAGAAATCTTCTCCGATTACAACCCCATCTTTATGAAACAATACTTCTTTATTAAGATGTAAATCAGCCTTAAGCTCATTATTTTCAGATGTACTTTCAGTTATATTTGATGAAAGAATCCACTTCCCCCTTATAGGAGAGATGTTGATTTCAGGTGCTTTTATTCTATCTACAGCAGGACCATCATCTATATTACAAGAGGTCATGAAAATAATAGATAATAATAAAACTATAATTAAAATTATTTTCTTCATATGTCATTCTCCTTTAATGGTAAAAACACTTTTATTAATGTTCCTTTATCAACTTCTGACTCTATTGTCATTTCCCCATCATGAAGTTTAACTATTTCGTCACATATTGATAATCCTATACCACTATGAGATTTACTATGCTTGCCTTTATAAAACTTTTCTACAATATTAGGTAAGTCTTCTGCAGGTATTCCAATTCCATTATCTTCTACTTCTAACACTAAGTGATTCCCTTCCTTAATTGCTGATAGTCTTACTATTCCATCTTCATTAGTAAACTTAAAAGCATTGTCTAGTAAATTTATAAGCACTTGTTTTATTCTGTTTTCATCACCAATTATATAAATAGGTTCTTGATCTATGTCTACAACAAAATTTATATTATTGGTTTTTGCCCTTGGTGCCCATTGTTTTCCTATCATATTAATAGTTTCTAAAATATTAAACTCTTCCTTTTGTAATATAATTCTACCAGATATAAATCTAGAAAAATCTAATAAGTCTTCAACCATTTGAGACAATCTATCACTTTCAGTTTCTATTATATTCAATCCATCCATAAGTAGTTCATCTTCACTATATTCATCGGTTTGCAAAGTAATAGCCCACCCCTTAATAGCTGTTAAGGGAGTTCTTAACTCATGAGATACTGAAGAAATAAAATCATTCTTTATTTGATCTTTTTTCATAATCTCTTCAGCCATGTAATTTAACGTATCTGATAATTTCTTAATTTCATCATCAATTTTCACATAACTTCGAACCTTAAATTGACCATCAGCCATTTTTTCTGCAACTTTTGTTACATCTGTTAAGGGTTTTATTATAGAGTTTGCTAAAAATAAACTAACCATAGCAGAAATAAATATTACCATAATTCCCATTAAAAAAAACAAAAAAGAAATTCTTCTAATTATAATATTAGTTGACTCTAGTGAACTTACAAATCTAATAATCCCAATTTGCTCACCTTTGTTCATTAAGACTTTAGAAACACTCATCACTGGATAATCATCATAGCTTACATTTCCTACCCATACACCTTTGTCCATATTTAGAGCATCAGTTACATCATTAGTATTCATATTTTCACTATGGACTACACCTAAAGAATCCATTAGGACTTTTCCATCTAAAGATAATATTTGAACTTGTGCATTTGTATATCTCCAAAAAATATCTATATCGTCAATTAATATATCCTCTAAATTAAAGGTGTTAAAATATCTTGAGTAAAAATCAGTAGAAAAGTCTATTTGATTACTTAGAATATCTTCTACATTGCTATAATAATAATCCCTTACCCCAGTTAATAAGACTATTTCTAATGTCAAAACAGTTATTAGTATAACCAACATGAAATATTTAACTAACCTGGTTTTTATGCTTTTTTTCATATTATTCTCCTAAGCTATATTCCACCTATATCCTATACCCCATACAGTTTCTATAAACTGAGGGTCACTGGCATCTAATTCAATTTTAGATCTTAAGCGTCTTATATTAACATCTACGATTTTAGAATCTCCTACAAAATCAAATCCCCAAACCATGTTTAATATTTCATCTCTAGTAAAAGCTCTTCCTGAATTTTCCATGAATATTTTCACTATAGAAAATTCTGTTGGAGTAAGATCCATTTCTACTCCGTTTTTAGAAAACTTCCTAGAATAAACATCAATTTTAAATGGCCCCTGTTGCAAATGTCTGTCCTCAGAATCCTCCTGGGCAGGTTCTATTCTTCGAGCTAAAGATTTAATCCTAAGTACTAATTCCATAGGATTAAAAGGCTTAGTCATATAATCATCTGTTCCATATTCTAAACCCATAATTTTGTCAACATCTTGAGTTTTAGCAGTAAGCATTATTATACCCAGATTAGGAAATTCATCTCTTAATATTTTGCATGTTTCAAAACCATCTATACCTGGAAGCATAATATCTAAAACTAAAATATCTATTTTTTCTTGTCTAGCAATTTCAATACCCTCTTCTCCAGAACCAGCCTCTCTAACAATATATCCAGCCCGTTCAAGATTGATTTTAATAAAACGTCTTATAGATTCCTCATCTTCGATAATTAAAACAGATATATCCAAATCATCACATCCTATCATTCATAATTTTCATCTATTACATCAAATGTATAACCTTCATCTATTAAGAAATCTATTATACTTCTTAAAGATTCTACTGTAGTAGTTTTAGCATCTGTATCATGCATCAATACGATTAAACTAGCTTTATTTTTATAGGTTTCCTTTAATCTTTTCAACAAGTAATCATTAGGCATTAATATACCTTCTGCATCTCCATTTAATGCATTCCAATCATAATAAGTATATCCTGCATCAGTTACAACCTTTATAACTGAAGACTTTTGTTTTCCAAATGATCCTCCTGGAAACCTCATTATTTTTGTTTCAAAATCTTTCCCTAATACATCTTTTAAAACCACATCTGCTCTAGCTAAATCTTTCATAAAATTTGCACTGCTGCTATATAAATATCCATAATCATGTGAATAGGTATGGTTTCCAATTGCATGTCCTTCATCAAAAGTCCTCTTTAATACTTCTGGATAATTTACAACCATTTTACCTTGCACAAAAAAAGTTGCTTTTATATCATAGTCTGCAAGTATATCTAAGATGGCATCAGTAGCTTTAGATGAGGGTCCATCATCAAAAGTTAAGTATGCTATTTTGTTACCTTTATCTAATTTTGCCTTTTTTCTTTGTTCTCTAGCTTCTCTTTCAATAGTAGCTAATCTTTCTATTTCTTTTTGTCTTTCTTCTTCTTTTAATCTTTCTTCTTCTTGCAGTTTTACTTGTTTAATTCTTTCTTCTTCAGCTTTAAGTTCTGCTTTCAATTTAGCCCATTCTATATTTTTAATTTCTTTTATTTCTTTAGTTAATTCTATATTTATCCAATTATTCTTCCCAATAATATTAAAAACTCCAGTTACACTTTCTGCTTCTACTAGATTTTTCTCTAAGTACTGATTGTTAATAAATAATCCACTTAAAACACCGCTACTTAATATTAGGATAAATATAAATATAATTTTTATAATTCTTTTCTTGTTCATCTATTCACCACCATTTATTATGTCTTTGTCTATCTTATTATACCTTCTATTCCTAATGGTTACAATTAATTTACATTTTATAATTATAATTAATTCTAAAAAGAGATGCCTTATTATTTTAAATTTAAGAATAATAAGGCATAAGTATACTTAATTTATAAGATCTTTAAATTGACTATTATATAACTTACTATATAATCCATTACTTTCTATTAATTCATCATGACTTCCACTTTCAATAATACCCTTAGATGTTAATACTAGTATCTCATCTGCATTCTTGATTGTAGATAATCTATGTGCTATAACCAAAGTTGTCCTTCCACGGGATAATTCATTTAATGATTTTTGAATCATTATTTCAGTTTCATTGTCTAAAGCAGAAGTAGCTTCATCTAATATTAATACAGAAGGATTTTTTAAAAATAATCTAGCTATTGAAATCCTTTGTTTTTGTCCTCCTGACAGTCTAACTCCTTTTTCTCCAATGTAAGTATTGTAACCATCTGGTAAAGTGGTTATAAATTCATGTATCCTAGCCTTTTTGGCAGAATCTATAATTGCCTCATCACTAGCAGAAGGATTACCATAAAGTATATTGTCTTTAATAGTACCAGTAAATAAGAATACTTCTTGCTGAACAAGTCCAATATTTTTTCTAAGTGATTTTAACTTGATATCTCTAATATCCACACCATCAATTTCAATTGACCCTTCTTTTATTTCATAAAATCTAGGTACTAAATGGCAAAGTGTTGTTTTTCCAGCTCCAGATGGACCTACTAAAGCTACAGTCTTACCAGGTTCAATACTTAAATTTAAATTTGATAGTACTACGTCTTCTCCATTATTGTAAGAAAAACTAACATTATTAAATACTATTTCACCTTCCATGTTTGTAATATCAATAGCATCTGGCCTATCTACAATATCTGATTCAATATCCATTACTTCAACAAATCGTTCAAATCCAGTCATCCCATCCTGTAGCTGTTGTGTAAATTCAGTTAATCTTCTTATGGGTTGCATAAAAAAGTTTACATATAAGGTGTAAGCAAATAAATCTCCAAAGTCTATAATTTTTTTATATACAAAATATCCTCCTAAGGATATTACTAATAAATTTAAAAAATTAGATAAAATTCCAACTCCGGAAACGAATTCAGCCATTACCTTATAAGAACCTTTTCTAGCATTGGCAAATTCCATATTTCCATAATTGAATTTTTCAATTTCAAAATCTTCATTTGTAAAAGATTTTGAAACTCTTATACCAGATATGCTATTCTCTAATTGACTATTTACATCAGCAATTTTCACTCTGACCTTTCGAAAAGATTCTTCCATTCTTTTTCTTTTAGATATGGCAAAGTAAACCATAACAGGAATAAATGCAAATAAAATTAATGTTAGTCTCCATTCAATAGTCATTAACACAATAAAAGAACCAATTAACATAACTGCAGAAATAAATAAATCTTCAGGCCCATGATGAGCTAATTCAGTAATATCTCTTAAATCATTTATCATTCGTGACATAATATGACCTGTCTTAGTATTATCATAATAGCTAAATGGTAGAGTTTGTAAATGAGAAAATAAATCTTTTCTCATATCATGTTCAATTTTTACGCCCAATACATGTCCATAATATGCTACAATATAAGTACTTATGTATCTTAGGACAAACAATATGCTCATAATAATAGTCCAAATGATCAATAAGCGCATTTTCCCTTCTGGTATAATATCGTTTATCATGGTTCGGGTAAATAAGGGAAATATTAAATCGAAAATTGATATTAAGAAAGCAAAGAACATGTCAATATAAAATAATTTCTTATGTGGCTTGTAATATGATATAAATCTTTTAAGCAAATGCTCCACTCCTTATTTCTATATATTTCGTATCACGAATAGTATATAAGAAATTCCTTTTATTTTCAAGAGTTACCACAAATATAAGTTCAGGAGGATTTATGAATACATTTTTAATGTTTTTAACAACTTTTATTATACAATTTATTATAGCTATGGAAATGAACTTAATGGGCCCCTTGGCCCCTTATCTAGCTACATATTTTAGTATTCCACAGGCTAGAGTAATGCTATTTAACTTAGGCTACTCAGCAGTAGGGGTTTTCGTTCCTTTACTAGGGGTATTAGCAGATAGGCATGGGAAGAAAAGGTTACTATCTTTTGCCTTAGTAGTTTATATTATTGGTACCATATTGGCTGGAATGGCTAACTCACCAATATTATTTGCATTTGGTAGAATATTCATTGGTTTAGGATACTTTTCATTAAGCGGCACTAATTTATCTTATATATCTGAATTTGTAACATATGAAAACCGGGGTAAAGCTTCCGGTATATTAAGAATTGCCTTTGGGTTAGCAATTACAGTTGGTCCCTTGTATGCTACTAATATGATAGAAATTTACGATAACTTAGCTGCAATATACTTTCCATTAGGAATATTAGGTTTAATAGCCCTATTGTTATTGTTTAAACTACCTGAAACTAAAAAATCTTCCCAGGTAAAATTAGATAAAAATGAAATCTATAATATTATAAAAGAACCAGAAAGTTTTAAAGTATTTCTTTCAATCTTATTGTTATTGGCTGCTCCTTCTTTGTTATTAAATTACTTTGGTATATACCTAAGTAATGCATTTAATTTAAGTCAAGGTAAAATTGGCATTGTTTATACAGTATTAGCCCTTGGCTCTACTTTGGGAATTGTATTTTCTACTATATTTTCTGATAAAATAGGAAAATTAAGATTAGCAAAAGTATTTTTTCTAATCCTAGTCTTATCCCAATTAGGGATTCCCTATTTAGATAATATCTACCTTCTTGTAGGCCTTGCAACCTTATCTACTCTTGGAATAGATGGTGGATGGACTGCATATCAAACCTACGGTTCAGAAATGAAAATAGAACAAAGGGGTACATTTATGAGTATATTTTATACAATAAATGCTCTAGCTGTTACAGTTTATTCTATATTAGGCCCAAGTATATTTAGTTTAGGAGGCTTTAGATTGGCTGTTACTATAGGCTTAATTTCATCTGCCTTAGCCCTGGTTGTTATTTATAAAATAGATGTTAATCATATAAAATGAATTAAAAGGAGAATATTATGAACAAAACAATTGAAAACCAACTTAATCATCGAAGTATTAGGAAATTTAAGAATATTCCTATAGAGCAAAAAACTCTGGAAACTTTACTTGAAGTAGGAAATCGAACTGCATCTAGTACCTGTATGCAATCCTTTAGTATGATACGAATAACAGATTCTAAGCTAAAGTATGAAATTTCCAAGGTATGTAAGCAAGCTTATGTAAATGAATTGCCAGAATTAATCATATTCATAGTTGATGTATTTAGAAATGCAAAAATTTCAGAAGAAATGGGTGAAAATCTTCATGCTAAAAGTGATATGGATAGATTTTTCCAAGGATTTACTGATGGTTGCTTAGCTGCTCAAAATATATATACAGCCATAGAATCCTTAGAAATGGGTGCAGTATATTTTGGAAGTATCTTAAATGATACAGCTAGAATAATTGAATTATTAGAATTACCAAAATTAACATTTCCCATAGTAGGATTAGGTTTTGGTTACCCAGATCAAGAACCAGCCTTAAAGCCTAGAATGGATTTATCTCTTAAGGTTTTTGAAAACAAATATAAAGTATTAGATAATTACTTAGAGTCAATAAAAGACTATGATGAAGAAATGCAAACATATTATGACTTAAGAAAAGCAGATAAACCTTTAGATTCATTTAGCAAACAAGTAGTTGGAATACTTTCCAACCCTAATGAAAAAAGATCGAAAATGTTAAATGTTATAAAAAACCAAGGATTTAATTTTCAATTAGACTAAATTTCTTAGTAAAAATGACCCTATTTTATAGGGTCATTCTTTTCGATTACTATCTTTTCTTTTAAAATTCCAAAGCGTTCAGATGTTAATATTATACTTGCTATTCCAGAGGATCCCTTGGTTTTTACCCAAAATCCAATTGAGCCTCCTATAAGTGAAAGAACCTTTGGACCAATTATCTCAATTGGTCCTTCTGTGTCAATAGTAAATGTGTCATTTGCATATATAATCGAGTTTCCATAATCATCTACTAACTTAATCGTGATGCGAGTTGTATCATAAGTTATATCTTCTATAAGTGTCTTTGAGTCAACTTCCATAATTAATTTTGGAGTTGAAACTTGGCTTTTAACAGTTTTTAAAATACATTGATCCTGCAAATACCCTTCCAAGGTATAGTTTGTAGAAGCATCCCCCCAACCACCAAAATACTTAGTATATAAATCTTCTGCATGACCCATATTCATTTTATATTTAAAAAATATCCAGCCCATTTTTATTTTATCTGTTAAGCTTAAATCCATTCCATTTTTACTTACATTAATTAAAATATCTTTAACAACTTTTGAATCGGATGGTGAAAAGTTTTCATTTTCTTTAATTCCATCACCTATTAAATCATCAATAATAATTGGTGGATTAGAAACGCTTGGGTATTCACTTTTGCTAGGATAAAATGTTTTTATATATAAATCATTTTTGTATAGTTTAATATAATCGCAGTTAGTAAATACATATATATCTTCTAATAATGAGCCTTTATATTCTCCTATGTTTAGGGAACTGGAAATATGCATTACAGGTATTTTATCCTGTTGGGAACTATATACATATGCTGCATCTTTTGGTATACGGTACATATCCATAACTCCATGATAGCAGATCTTATCTCCACTGCCGAACTCCTTGTGGGTATTATAATCAAACATGCACCAACCAATTGCTCCTATTATTTGAGAGTCTTTTTTCATAGCTTCAATAACCTTTAAATGTCTAATAGCATGTTTAACTCTGTGAGATTCATTGTCAAATTTTTTAGTTGGAAACATATGTCCGTTGTATTCTGTAACCATGTAAGGTTTATCTGTCTTAGTTATATTGCTTTTATTTTCAAGACCTTGATTCATACCATTATGAACAAAATCATTATAAGTATATATGTCTTCAAAAAGATTGCTATGAGCTAAATTTCTAACACCTGCAGTAGGTCTGGAATCATCTAGCTCACGAGCTAGTTGGTTTGTCTTCTTATAAAATTCATCTAAATCCTGTGATTCATTAATACGAACCCCCCATATAATAACTGATGGATGATTTATATCTTTTAAGATCATTTCCTTAACATTTTCCAAAGATAATTTTTGCCAATTTTTATCTCCTATATGCTGCCATCCTGGAATTTCATCAAATACTAACAAACCAATTTCATCACATCTATCCATAAAGTGATTGCTTTGTGGATAATGAGACAACCTTACAATGTTAACTCCTAGGTCATACTTAAGTAATTCTGCATCTTTATATTGAGCATTTTTAGGCATTGCATATCCAACGTATGGAAAGGATTGATGTCTATTAAGACCCATTAATTTTAATTTTTTGCGGTTTAAATAAAAGCCTTCATTAGTAAAATTAATGTCTCTAAAACCAATACGAATATGGTGTTTATCTATAATTAAACCTTCTTGAATTAAGTCTATTTTTAAATAGTATAGGTTTGGATTATCTATATCCCAGAATTTTATATCCTTAATAATAGGGCTTAAATCTTCTTCTAAGGTAATTTTATCATTATTATTTTCAGCAATATTTATATTCTTGTAAAATGGATAGACAGGATTGTCTTCTTCCATTAAAGTACACTTAACTTTTAGGGTCTGGCTTAATTTTTCCTCATTGTGAATGTATAAATCTATAAATAGTTTGGGGAATTCTGTTAATAAATCCTTTGTCCGTATTCCCACATTCTCAATATGTATTATATTGCAATATTCTAAAGATACTTCTCTATATATGCCTCCATAAGTCAAATAATCTACCACATATCCAAAAGGAGGAATATCATCCCTTTCACGTGAGTCAACATAAATCACTAATGTGTTTTCACTTTGAGGGATTATTGAATCTGTTAAATCTAACCTAAAAGGTGTGTAACCACCCTTATGCTCTCCAATATAATTGCTGTTTAAATAGACTTTTGCATAGGTCATTACTCCTTCAAACTTAATAAATAATTTTGAATTTTCTTCTATTTTGTCAATCCAAATTTTCTTTCTATAACAACTTTCAAATTGGTATATCTTTTCATCAAAATTATTATAGGGCATAGTTATATTTGAATGAGGAATATGCACAGTCTCAAAATTTTCATCATCAAAATCATTGCTTTTATAATCTTCTTTGAAATCCGGAGAGTATTTCCAATTAAAATTTATATCTATTTTTTTTAACATATTTGCCTCCTTATGTTTAATCTCCTCTTATATTTCTTATCTACCTAACTTTAAAAGAATTTCATTATATTTTTCTTCTGTTATCTTATACTTACTCTTTATTAATATATAGGATAAAATTATACTTATCATAGGTATCAAACCCATTCCTATTCTTAATATAAGTAACATCTTAGGAGTAGCATTGGATAATATTGTATTGGCTTGAACTGTGATTTCCATCAGTAGACCTTGTGATTTTTGTATTTCAAGCTCTGCAACCTTTTGTGAGTATACATAAATACCAGATATTATTAAAACTAAAGTAATAACTCCTTGTTGTATTGCCGCACCTAATTTTGTCATAAATGGCCTAATTGAAAATATAATACTTTCATTACGTTCTCCAGTATTTAATTCATTGTATTCTATAACATTTGCTGTCATTACTACCAGAACTACAAAGAATAAGTTTAAACCAAAAAATATAAGAAATGCAGATCCATATAATACAATTTCTACCATAGGTATAATATATCCCAAAGATAAAAATATTAAATATCCTATTGTAGAAATAATTGTACCAATTGTAATTATTTCCATTCTCTTAAAGCTCTTAGTTAAAATTGGAAACACTCCTAATGCAGCTAAACTTCCAATAGCAAAGAATACAGTAAATATAGTTATTTGAACCCCACCGTAGCCAAATTCAAAATAAAAGAAATTAATACCAAAAGCTAAAAATAACTCTATTGCTATTGTATGTAGTAACAAAGCAATGGCAACAACTTTTAATTGGTCATTTTTAAATAAAATCTTATACATCTTCTTTAAGTCTACTTTGTCTTCTGCTTCATTTAAAATAGGATTTTCTCTTACTCCAAAATATGTTAGTAGTGTAAAAGCTAAAAAAATGAATGATATACCAATCCCTAATATTCTATACATCATAACTGCATTGCCTGTTACTAAAATTGGTATTAAACCACCAGCTATAAATTGGCCAATACTTGCAAATATTAATACTAAATTAGTTAGCTCGTTACGTTCATCATTATTTGTAGATAAATTTGGAAGTAAAGACCAATAAGAAATATCATTAATGGTAAAGCTCATTCCCCAGGCTAAGTAAGCAATACCAAAGAAAACTACAAAAGCCCATCCACTTGGTCTTACCATAAACAATAGTATGGTAACTAAAAAATTAGTTATTCCACCAATGAGAATCCATGGCCTAAATTTACCACTTTTAAAACGGGCATTTTCAATTATCATACCCATCATTGGATCATTTATAGCATCCCATACTCGAGCGAAAATCATAATACCAGATATTGCTGAGAATTGGGCTACACTTAAGTTCATAGTATATTGTACATATGGTAGTATCTCCTAACATCTACCCCACTATCTATTAACCTTTTAATTTGTATCATATGATCATAAATAAATTTAGCTCTTTTACTATCTTTTGCATCGGGAATTCCATTCTCAGTAATATAAATAGGTAATTTATATTTATCGTAGACTTTTTTAGTTACCCTATATAAACCTTCAGGATATATTTCCCATCCAAGATCATTTATCTTTTCATCTGCTAGTCCATTCTCTACTTTTACTTCACCAAATAACATAGCAGGATTATAAGATGAGTGTATTAAATGTCTTGAGTAATAGTTTACACCTAAAAAGTCGCAAAAAACACCTTTTCCTATGGGATAAGTAAATCCAATTGGAAATTTCAATTGGCCATGGATCATTCCATTTAAAAATAACTGATGAAAGGAATAGTCCATTAAATTTTTACTAAGCTTAGTTAATAATTTAGGTTTATAGACTTCAAAATAGGCTAGGTGAATAGCAATACCTACAAGAGTGTCTTTGTATCCCATATCTTCTCTAATGTGATGAATAGCTTCATAGGCCTTTAAATGAGCAATAATAAGATTCCTTGAAGCCTTAAAATATGATACTATATCATCTTTTTTACCAGGTGGGTATTTACCATCCATAAAAGTATCCATAACAAATACATTAGGCTCATTTATTGTACAATATTCATTAACATCATGACCTATGGAAGAAACTACTTTCTTTGTAAATCTTAAAAAGTATTCTGCACTGGCTTTGTTAGTCCATTGTCCAATTTCTTCAAACCATTGGGGATGGGAAAAATGATGCAATGTTATAAGTGGTTTAATACCAGCTTCCAGTAGAGACTTGATCTCCATTTGATAATGGTTTATTCCTTCTTGTGACCATTTACCTTCTTCAGGTTCAATTCGGCTCCATTCAATACTCATTCTATAAATATCATGATTCATTTCTTTCATAAGTTTTATGTCTTCTTCAACTCTATTATAATGATCTGCAGCAATTATAGAGCTTTCATTATTAGCGATTTTACCTTGTAGTGACCAATGGTACCAGTTACTGTTCTTATCACCACCCTCTATCTGAGTAGCTGCAGTTGCACTGCCCATTAGCAATGCCTTTGGTAATTTAAATTCCTTCATTTATACCTCCTTTATTGCATTAATATATAGTAATACTTGATATCGAATTAAATCTATAGCTTCTAGACCAGACTCTTCTTTTATGGTCTTTCCACGTATAGCAATTCTCTGACCAAAACTCCAAAGCACATTAGAAATTGTGGCCACTGTTAAAGGCAAGTCTATTTCCTTAATAATAGACTTATCTTCTTGCCCCAGTCTAATGATTTTCCATAATAAGCCATCGGACTGAAGAATTATATCATTAAATCTAGTTATACTATCAGTACTTGCTTTAAACAAATTTTCATCCTTAAAATAAAAGTCAAACTCTCCTAAATACCTCATTACATCCATTCTATTGCTCATATAATCAATTAAATAGTTTAAAAACTTCTCTAGTTTCTCAATACCACTACCTTCTAGATCTTTAAACACAGCCTTTTGATAAGTATTCCAGTCATTTATTAACTTTATAGTAACTTCATATGCCAAATCTTCTTTAGTTGCAAAATATCTATAAAGTGTACGTCTTGTTAATCCTGATTTTTCTGCAATATCATCCATTACCGTATTAAAAAATCCATTTTCTAGAAAAGTTTCTTTAGCCATATGGATAATTAACCCACTTTTTTCTTTTCGCTTCTCCATAGTCTATTAACCACCTTTATAATGGAACCTATTTAAATTGTACACATTGTCACAGTGTGTGTCAATACATGTTTTTTAAATATTCTGATATTAATACCATAAAAAAAAGATAAATTAGCTTCGCTAATTTATCTTTTTTTATTTTGTAATTCAAAGCCTGGTATCTAACCATTGAAC
>CAYZDC010000006.1:0-18909 GCA_964477045.1 uncultured Tissierellaceae bacterium
TGGCTAATTATATATGCTTATGGTAGGAGCTTATGCAAAATAGATTCATTAGGAGGTATTGCCTATGAAAGTTCGATCTTTAAGTCATGGAGGCCTAACTGTAAATAATTTTGAAGAATCCGTAAAATGGTATCATGAAACCTTTGGCTGTTACTTAATATCTGAACAATATCTAACTAAAGAACAAGTAAAAGATTTAGAAGAATTGTATGGAGTAAAAGACACAGAAGTAAGATTAGGATTTCTAAGATTTCCTAAGGGAGGGGTTATAGAAATATTCCAGTTTAGCCCTCCGGGAGAAAAAGAAAATATGATTTGGAATAAACCAGGACCTACTCATTTAACTTTAGATGTAAAACATATTCATAAATGGTATAATGAATTAATAGAAAAAGGAATATACTTTTTTTCAGAGCCACAAGTAACAGATGGTAATGAATGGGTATTCCTGAAAGATCCAGATGGAAACTTAATAGAGTTAATAGATTTAAAATTCAACTATTTAGCAATACGATTATTAGGTGGAATCATAGGTAAAACTATGAAAAAAGGTAAATTCAAAGAATACTATTAATTTACTACACTAATTCTTTAAGAAATGGAGAAATCATATGTCAGAATGCACAAGAACAGTATTTCATAAAGATACATTTGAAAAGATATCTGATAGTAAAAGGGAAAAGATATTTGAAGTAGCTATAACAGAATTTGCTGCCAATGGATATAGTGGCACAAATATTAATACAATAGCGAAGAATGCAGATATAAGCATAGGTTCAATGTATAATTACTTCCAATCAAAAGAAGACCTATTCCTTTCAATAGTTGATCATGGATATGGAATTTTGGAGAAAGCCTTAAGTGAAGTGATTACGGAAAATGGAAGTATCTGTGAAATTATTGAAAGACTATTTAGGATTACATCAGCTTATACAAAAACACACAAGGAAATGAACCAAATATATCTTGATTTGAGCACCCAAGGGCTATCAAATTTATCTAAAAGATTATCTTGGAAGATGGAGACAATTACAAATGAACTTTATTCAAAAATTTTGAGAAATGCAAAGGAAAGAAATGAGATAAGACCTGATACAAATGAAAAATTAATTGCTTTTTATATAGATAATCTACTGGTTATGTATCAATTCTCCTTAACCTCTAATTATTACAAAGAAAGAATGGAAATATTTTTAGGTGAAGAAACATGCAAAGATAATGAGAAGATAATCATGGCTATGGTAGAATATATTAGAAAAGCCCTAGCTTAAAACTGATAAACATCCCTTAATTACAAACTTAAGGGATGTTTATTTATAGGGTATAGGGACCACAATCCTTGCAGATTGGTTCATAGATTCATAGCTAGGGTATATAATTGTTAGGGTCTAAAGACTATATTAAGTTAAGAGGAGGTTTTGATAGAGATGGATTTCACTATATTAGTTGGTGGAGCAGCAGGACAAGGAATGGATACTTTTGCCAATATATTAGAAAAGGTACTTAAGAGACAGGGATTTCATATATTTCGTCATGGTGACTATATGTCAAGGGTAAGAGGTGGCCATAATTTCCTAAAAATTAGATTTTCAGACAAACCTATATCAACTTATAGGCAAAAAAATGATATTATATTTGCCTTAAATGAAGAGACTGTAGACTTACATGAAAATGATTTAAAGGAAAATGGAATTATAATTTTAGATGAAGAAATATCTAAAGAAAAGAATCTAATTCATTTACCATTAAATAAAACAGCTAAAGATTTAGGAAATGTAAGAGTATCCAGCACAATAGGATTAGGTTTTATACTTAAGTATTTCGGTCTTCCAAAGGATGGAGCTATAAAAGTAATTAAAGAGGAATTTAATGAAAAAATATCAGAGGTTAACTTAAGAGCTTTAGATGAAGGTTATGATTTAACAGATACCAAGTATAAATTAGAAACAAAAGAAGACAAATCGATTTTAATAAATGGGAATAATGCGGTTGCATTAGGTGCAATTGCTGCAGGTTGCAAATACTACTGTGGTTATCCTATGACACCTTCCACTGGAGTATTAAACTATATGTCACTTAAATCAGAGGAAATGGGAATCGTAATAGATCAGGTTGAAGATGAGGTAGCTGCTTTAAATATGGCACTTGGAGCATCTTATGCTGGTGTTAGGGCTATGACAGGTTCATCTGGTGGGGGAATAGCTCTAATGGCTGAAGCATTTAGCTTGGCTGGTATAATAGAGACACCAGTGGTAGTAATAAATGTTCAAAGACCAGGACCTGCTACAGGGCTACCTACTAGAACTGAACAAGCGGATTTAAGATTCATGATACATTTGGGTCATGGAGAATTCCCGAAGATGGTAATTTCACTGAGAAATGGAGAAGATGCTTTTTATCAGACTGCAAGGGCATTTAATTTAGCAGAAAAGTATCAAATACCAGTTATTCTATTAAGTGACCAAGAATTATCTGAATCTACGGTTACTTATAGTCCTTTTGATTTTGAAAAGATTAGTATTAATAGATATATTTCTGGGGAAGAAGCTATGGTTCATGGTGAAAGATACAAAAGGTATAAGTTTACAGAAGACGGAGTTTCACCTAGAATAATTCCTGGTAAGATAGAAAATCAAGTTGTATTAGTAGATAGTGATGAGCATGATGAGTATGGAAATATAACAGAATCTGCAGAAGTTAGAACTAAAATGGTGGATAAAAGAGCTCGAAAGTTTGAAAGTCTTAAAAAAGAAGTACAAGAGCCTTGGTTAATAGGTGAAGAAGAGCCTGAACATCTAATAGTTGCTTGGGGATCCTTATATGGAGCTGTAAAAGAAGCAGTGGAAGCACTTAATCTAGAAGGTGTTTCAATTGGAGCCTTAGTTTTTGGCGATATTTGGCCACTTCCTACAGAAAAATTAGGAAAAATGTATAAGAAGGTTAAAAACCTAATTGCTGTTGAACAAAACTCCACAGCTCAATTAGATAGCTTGATAAGAGAAGAATTGTTAATAAAGTGTAATCACAAAATATTAAAATATGACGGTAGAGCCTTTTCTGGAGAGGAAATTTATAGAAGATTGAAAGAGGAGGTATTATAATGAAAATAGAATATAAACTTTATGAACCGACTTGGTGTCCAGGATGCGGAAATTATATGATAAGAGCTGCACTAAAACAAGCTTTGGAAGAATTAGAACTACCACCATATAAAGTTGTAATTTCATCTGGAATAGGACAAGCAGCAAAAATACCACACTATATAGGAGTAAATGGTTTTAATGGGCTACACGGCAGAGCAATACCCCCTGCAATAGCTATAAAATTATCAAATAAAGATTTAAATGTAATAGTTGAATCTGGAGAAGGAGACAGTTATGGGGAAGGTGGAAACCACTTTATGCATGCTGTTAGAAGAAATATAAATATAGCTCATTTTGTTCATAACAATCAAATATATGGTCTTACCAAAGGGCAAGGTTCACCAACTACAGCAAAAGGCCAAGTTACTACATTACAATTTGATGGTGTAAAGGATAATCCACTAGAGCCCTTAGCTCTGTCCTTGACACTTGGTGCAGGATTTGTAGCAAGAGGATTTTCTGGTGACATACCTCATCTTGTAGATTTAATGAAACAGGCAATTACATTTAAAGGATATGCACACTTAGACATACTTCAACCATGTGTTGTTTGGAACAAAGTAAATACTTTTACTTGGTATAAAGATAGAGTTTATAAACTACCGGATGACTATGATAATACAAATTATGAAGAGGCTTACAAAAAAACCAAAGAATTTGGGGATAAAATTCCAATAGGAGTTTTATACAAAGTTGAAAAACCAACCTATGATGATGCATTTAAATTTATCAGAGATGGAAAACCTTTGGTAGATGTTATATTAAATCCTTTAGATGCAAAAAAACTCCTGGATGACTTTATTTAGAAGTTATAATAATGTATAGAATATAAATGTCACATATAATAAGAATGTCCAAGCAAAGGAGAAAAACAAATTTTGCTTGGACATTTCGATTTAAATCGAAGAATTATTAATATATTAGAGTTTTACTATTACTTCATTAATTGAATATAATTGTTTTTTGTAATACTTTTACCATAAATAATATGTCCAGGTTCAATATTAGTTCGGTAATAAGACATGGTAAAATGAAGGTGGGGACCCGTGGAAAAACCTGTTGACCCTACTGCTCCAATTAATTGTCCACGTTTTACAAATTGATCTTTAGTAACAAATAATTTCTCCATATGAAAATATACACTAAACAATCCTTCACCGTGGTCAATAACAATGGTGTTTCCTGTTAAGATAAGTGGCATAGCCAAAGTAACCTTACCTGCATTGGTGGCAAGGACATCAGTGTTTGTAGGTGCAGCTATGTCCAGTCCAGAGTGTCTATAACTAGTTGGAGAACCATTAACTGTTCTTGTTTCACCAAATTCAGTAGTAAGTCTACCTTTAGTTGGTAATATAAAAGCTTCCGTATAATATTTTACAGGTGATGATATATCTCGTGAAGGATGGAAATATTTCCTGTATTCTATATTGCCTTCCTCTGTTCTTGTACTGGCTACTATACTAGTATCAACCTTTAGATATTGAACTCTGAAATCCCTTGGAAGGATTTCGATAGCCTTTGTAGTTATGTTACCAGTTTTAGTATTAGTGAATTTAAGATTATATTTACCTGGTTTTGTATTGTAATTACTTGGAATATATCCATGGATAATACCATTGTTATCAAGCCATTTAAAGTCTGGATTTAAGTCCTGTGCCAGAGATATTTCAGAGGAGTTACTTGCATGGTGAACAGTTACCTTTAAAACATCACCTTGTTCTAGTTTGCTTTTGGAAATTATAATATTTTCCTTAAGGTCTCCGGTCTTTACAATACCAAGTTTTTCAAGGTACCTATAAGCTACAATAGAAGCCTCTGCCCTACTAGCATTTTGCTGTGGAGCAAATGTTTTATCAGGATATCCCGTTATTAAATCCAGTGCCACAGAGGCAATAGCCTTATCGTAATAGTTAGGTGATACCTTATCAAAGTCTTTTAAACTTAAGCCTGCTTTACTAAGGATAGATGAGTTAATTGATCCAAGAGATTTAGTATAAGCATTGACCACAATACTGGCCATTTCTTCTCTAGATATATCCTTGTTGAATGTTGCAGTATTCATGCCTCCATATTCATTATAAGTTATAAGGCCATTTTTAAGGGCAGTTTCGATAAAAGGTTGTCCCCAGAATTCTCCCCTTGATGCACTACGTATATCCTTATCTTGAGAATTGACTATCATAGTAATAAATTCAATTCTTTTTATTGTATCGTTTGGTTTAAAAGTACTATCCGGATAACCAGAAACTACATCATAAGAGGAAACCACATCAATATATGATTTTGCCCAGTGATTATCAATATCATTATATTCTGCAGCTAGAGATGGTGTTCCTATGGATAAAGTGGAAGTAATAATAATTAAAAATGTTAGGATCAAGCTTAATATTCGTTTTCCATGTTTATATGTCATTGATTTAGCTCCTTTCATAAAGGGATATTAGATTTTTCTATAAACTCTAATTTGATTATATCTTATTATAGATTTAATTGCATTATTAAGTACTATGATAAAATCCTCAGTCACATGACTGAGGATTTGAAACTTTATTGTTTCTTTATGACATTGCAGCTCCATCTACTGATAATATTAATCCTGTTACATAGCTAGCCAAGTCACTAGCTAAAAAAAGAAATGCATTAGCAATATCTTCTGGTACAGCAACACGTCCTAGGGGAATAGTTGCTATTAAAGGCTTTATAATATTATCAGGTAATGAGTCTAACATATCTGTTTGTGTAATACCAGGTGCAACCGCATTAACTCTTATATTATCTTTTCCAAGTTCTCTTGCAAGAGATTTAGTTATACCGTTAACTGCAAACTTGGAAGTAGGATAGCCGATACCTGATGATTGACCATAAATACTTACCATAGAACTAGTATTTAAAATTACACCACCATTTTGCTCTTTCATAATTCGAGCTGCTGCTTGAGAACATATAAATACTGCATTTACATTTAAATCTATAATACTTTTGAATTCTTCGTATTTATAATCATAGAAATTTTCTCTTGAGGAAATCCCAGCATTATTTACTAAAATATCTAGGCTTCCATAGGTTTGTTTGACTTTTTCAAAAGCTCTTTTTACATCTTCAGGAGAATTTAAATCTAATCCAATACCATCTACTTTGTAATCAGGATTCTCTTCTTTTAGTCTCTCTACTGCTTTATCTGCAGTTTCTTTTCTTGAACCACACAAAACTACAGTAGCCCCATTTTCTAAATATTTTTGGACTATGGCATTGCCAATCCCTCTTGTTCCTCCAGTTACTATTGCTACTTTACCTTTTAACATAAATTGCCTCCTCAGTATATATCTTTTTAATTATATGAAAAATTAGTATTAATAGATTTAATACCCAATAATGAAAGGTTTTAACATTGAAAAGATATTGGGTTTTTGTATTTTGATGTTGGGTTAATTGAAAAAACTAGCCGTAACGGCTAGTCTCAAAGGAGAAAATTGATGATATAATATATTAAATCCATAAAAACTTAACAATAAGGTGAGGTGATCTGCATGAAAATTAAACTTATGTGCATACTATTAGTAGTACTTTTATCTACTTCTTCTTGTAGCACCAGTGCTAAAAAGGAAATAGAAAAAGTAGACTTGTCTATAGGAGATAAATCAAATGCTATGAAAGAAACACCAATAGAAGAAATACCAATAGAAGAAGCTCCAATGGAATTAACTGAAAAAGATGACAAAGAAAATCAACTGCTTCTAAATTTAGTAGAAGAAGATGATGAGAAAAAATTAATAAATAGGATAGATGGATACTTTGTAAAAGAGGATAGGCTAGATATAGCTTTACTCTACGGCATAGGAGCTATGGGTTACTATGATTATTTTGAAATTGTACTAGCAAATGGTCTAACAGGAGAGAAAATATCTATCCTAAGAGAAGAAACCATAAATATGTATATGCAAATAGATACATTTAATACAACAGGTAATGATAACCATATTATTGCCTTAAGTGGATTTGAAGGAGGTACAGCTACTGCCCATACTGTAGACTTTTATGTATTTAATGGGGAATATTTAGAAAAACTAGAATATAATATAAATACAGATTTAGAAATTACTATTGTAGATAATTTTAAATATAAGATTAAATCTCAAAACCTAGGTATAGATTATACTTTTCCCCTAAATTTTGAAAAAAAAGCCAGTTATATTTCTGATGGAATCTATAACAAAGATGGGAAGTTACTAGTCTCAAGAGATCCCACCAATGGATGCTATGATATGTCTATAATTGTAGATCTAGATGGCAAAGATTATGTAGTATGCTCCTTTGAACTAATGGATAGTTTGTTCACATATAACTGGGATGATGTATCCCATTTATTAAATATAGAGTCTTATTTTGAATTACAAGGAGATAGGTTAGTTCTTGTAGATGTATCCTTAAAGGATACTGAGGGAGAGCTAATACTCTAATAGGTAAAGAATAAATAGTGAGAATTTTAATAGAAACAATAAATACTTCCGGATTTAGTTTTAGTTTGGAAGTATTTTCATGTAAAATAATCAAAAAATAGGTTTTTACTCTTGTAGCATATCTGAATTCATGAGACAATGTAAAATGGATGTATCCAGGGTAGCTTTACTCTGCTTTAAATAGTTTAATCCATTAGCTTAAATAAGGGGTGGTTATTTATGAAATTTGAAATGCCTAGTTTTGTATATCCGGATTTTTCAGATAAAAAATTTGCAAATAGGAAAGAAATATCATATTTAAAAGTAGAACAAGATGGTGTAGCTCCAGATAATTATTTTCTTACAACCCATATGCCAACATTTTATTACTATAAAGATAAGTGGATATTACCAGAGCATAATTCATTGAACTGCGTAGCTGTAATAGAGAAAGAGGATATAGTAATAAAAGAATTAAGGGCACTAAAAAAGGGAGAATTGGTTGTTACAGGTAGATCTAGAGATGGTTCAGAAGGAATATTTGTATATAAAGAAGGCTTTTCAGAATCAGTATTTTACACACCTGGAAAAGCTGCAGAAACTTCTTTTTCAGAATACTATAATTTTTTGTTTGAACAATTAAAATATGAAAGAGATAATGGTGGTTACATAGTTTGGATATTAGGACCAAGTGTTGTATTTGACTATGATACTAGGGTCTCATTAAACAAATTAACTGAAGAAGGTTTTATAGATTGTGTATTAGCAGGGAATGCTATGGCAACCCATGACTTAGAAGGAGGCTTTTTACAAACATCTTTGGGACAAAACATATATACTCAAGAAAATATGCCTATGGGTCATTACAATCATTTGGATTTACTAAATGAAGTAAGAGCTGTAGGAAGTATTGATAAATTTATAGAAGAAGGTTATGTAAAAGATGGTCTTATGAAGACCCTAATTGAAATGGAAATTCCCTATGTATTGGCAGGTTCTATACGAGATGATGGACCATTGCCAGAAGTTTATGGAAATATGGATGAAGCCTTAGATGAAATAAAAGCACATTTAAATAAATCAACACTTATAATAGGTTTAGCTACTTTACTACATAATGTTTCAACAGCTACTATGGCATCAAGTTACAGAATTAGAAAAAACGGAACCATAAGTCCGGTTTATATGTATGCTATAGATTTAACGGAAAACATTACTAATAAGATCGGTGCAGCTAGGGAGTATATGGCATGCGTACCACTGATTACAAATGTTCAAGACTTTGTAGTAAATTGTGAAAGAGCCTTAAATAGAAAGTAGAGAGGTGAAATAATGGAATTTAAATTACTAGAATATCATCATCCAAACTTCCAAGAAGAAAAGTTTAAAAATGCACCTGATTGTACTTTAGTAGAAGTAGAAAAAGATGGAATATGCCCGAGAAATTATCATGCTCTATGTATATATCCAGAATATTTTAAAGTAAATGGGAAATGGATCTTAGCCACTGAAAGCAGAATGGACACAGTATGCGTAGTAGACAATACTTTAGGACAAGAAAAATTAGATACTAAGGAATTTAGAAATTTAAAAAAGGGGGACAAGGTTGTAGTAGGAAGAACTGAAGATGCTTCAGAAGGAATATACATATGGACGGAAGGGTTTTTATCTGAAGAAACAGCAAAAGAAAGTTTTGCCTTTAGGTCTGGTAGGTCTAGAGAGACTGCCTTTTCTGTTGATTATGATAATTTATATAGAGTATTAAAGTATGAAAAAGAAAATAATGGTTATATCACATTAGTAGTTGGAACTGCCATAGCTTTAGGAAGAGATTCTAGAAAAGCTTTAGAAAACGTTATTAGAAAGGGATATGTAAATGCAATTTTTTGTGGAACTGAAACTGCAGCTTTTGATTTAGAAAAAGGAATTTTTGGCACCACTTGGGGACAAGAAAGGTTTAAAAGAGAGCAAAATACCAAACAAAATTTATATGATGCAATTAATTTGGCTAGAAAACATGGATCTATGAAATCTTTAGTAGAATCTGGTATTGTAAAAGATGGTTTTATTAAAGCTGCCATAGAATGTGGAGTCCATGTAGTTATACCAGGAACCATAAGAGATCGTTTTTCTCTGCCTGAAACAATTAACAACGTATATGATGGACAGGATGAAATGAGAAAACATGCTAGGAAAACCTCTACAATGATTATGATGGGTTCTGTATTATACTCAATAGCTACAGGCAATATGACTCCATCATATAATGAATTCAACGGGCTCATAAGACCTGTTTATATGTACACTGTAGATATTCAAGAATTTGCTGTAAACAAGCTAACAGATAGAGGTACTTTAACAGCTGTTACTGTGGTTACAAATGTGCAAGACTTTATGAAAAATGTGGATAGAGCATTAAATGGTTAGATAGGTGTAACATTACAACTTAAGAGTAAAGTAGGTTACTTTTGGGTAATATATAAATTAGAGGTTAATTATCAAAATATATTATTTAAAAAGGATGATTTAAATGGCTAATGTTGAAGTAAATAAAAAAGCACCGGATTTTGAGATGGATGATTTTAAAGAAGAAAAGTTCAAACTATCTAGTTTTGAAGGAAAGAGCAATGTTTTGATTGTACTTAATCGAGGATTTGTTTGACCATTTTGCAGAGCTCATATGATGCAGTTGCATCAAGATTATAATAAATTTCAGGAAAGAGATACAGAAATAGTAGCAATTGGACCTGAAAATGCAGATAAATTTAAACAGTACTGGGAAGAAAACAAACTTAAATTTCACGGGATTCCAGATGAATCTCATCATGTTCTAAAGCTATATGGACAAGAAGTAAATTTATTTAAACTGGGCAGAATGCCAGCACAAATGTTAGTAGACAAGGAAGGCGTGCTTAGATATGTACACTTTGGTCACTCCATGAAAGATATACCAGAAAATAAAGAGATATTTGAGTTGATAGACTCACTATATTAATATTAGAATTTAGGTAAATAGGTTAAAAGAGATTACTTCCAGACTTAGTTTTAATCTGGAGGTATTTTTATCCTTGTGACTTAGACTAATTTCATGATACAATGTGTGATGTAGATAAATTTCGGATGGTGACTTTAATTAAAAAACATAGGGTGAGGTTAGGGATGAGAAAAAAAATAGCTTTATTAATAATAATTTTAGTAATGGCAACAATAAACATAAGCTGCAATAAGGCAGATGGGATTCAAGTAGATAGCGGAAAACAGGAAGAAGTATCCCAAGGAGAAACAGAGGATACTCCAGTAGAAGTAGAAGAGCTTCCTGAACCAGAAATTCTGGATCCAAAGGAGATAATTGATCTTTCACTTGAACCAAATGAAGCTGGTAAAATAATGGTTCTAATGTATCACAATATTGGTGAAGAGGAAAAAGAATGGGTTAGAACGCCTGAGAATTTTAAAAAAGACTTGTTAACTTTATATAAAAAGGGTTATAGACCAATTAGTCTTAGGGATTATGTTTCAGGAAATATAACCACTGAAGAAGGCTATACACCTATAGTTTTAACATTTGATGATGGAAATAGGAATAATTTTGAGTACCTTGAAGATGGGACAATTAATAAGGATTCAGCAGTAGGAATTTTGTTGGATTTTAATAAGGAGTATCCAGACTTTGGTCTAGCAGCTACTTTTTTCATTAATGATACAGTAGCCTTTGGACAAGGTGGCCGTGAAGCTGAAAAGTTTAATTTTCTTATAGAAAATGGAATGGATATTGGAAATCACTCAAGGACCCATGCAAACTTTACAAAAATTTCTAAAGAAGATCTTCAAGAAGAAATTGGGGCCCAGGCTCAGTTCCTTGAAGGCTTTATCCATGATGAATCTTATAAGGTAGACACAATAGCTTTACCATATGGAACTAGACCAAAAGATGATTCCTTAACTAAGTTTTTAAGGCAAGGAACTTATAATGGGATAGAATATAATAATGTTGCCATATTAAATGTTGGTTGGAATCCAGCTTATTCACCTTATGATACTAGATTTGACTTTGAAAGTATTCCAAGAATCAGAGCCAGTGAAATGAAGGTTGATAATGTTGGAATGTACAATTATATAGAGTACTTTGATAACAATCCAGGGGAAAGATTCATAAGTGATGGTTTCCCAGAAATTATTACTGTACCTGAAGACAAAGCTGAACTTATAACAACAGAATCAGAAAAGGAAATTTATATTTATGAAAAATAGACGAGGTGAGCAATTGAAAAAAAGTATATTATTATTACTTTCTTTACTTGTAATGGGATTAGTACTTTCAGGCTGTGATTCTATTGGGGAGATAACTGAAAAAGTTGTAAAGGGTGAACCTAGCATTGAAGTAGAAGTAACTCCAGAAGAACCAGAACTTAGTGAAGAAGACAAGCAAAAGGCTCTGGAATTAGAACGAGAAGAACTTGAAAAAACTAGAAAAGAAGAAATGGGAGAATTTTATGTTCCCCTACCACCATTGGGAGAAGTGGATGAAGTTCAAACCGTAAAAGCAAAAGCTCTTTATATTACTGGAAATGTGGCAGGCTTTAAATTCAATGAAGAAGATGTGGATTACTATGCAGAATATATTAAAGCTTTAAGCGGAGAGTCAGGACTTCCAGTAGATTCATCTAGACTAGATGAAGTAAATAAATTGGAAAAAGCATTGGGAATTGCAAAGGCTTCTGAAATTAATGCATTTGTAATAGATATTAAAAACGACCATGGACTAGTAACATGGGAAAGCGATCTTGAAATTGTTGAACAAGTAGGTTCTAACAAGGATATGCCTTTAAAGGACTACGGAGTCCTTTTCGAGTATTTAGATAAAAATGAAATTTATAAAATCGCGAGAATAGTTGCTTTTAAGGATCCCTTGTTTGCAAAAGCAAAGCCTGACCAGGCAATATTATTAAAAGCAGGAGGAGTATACCTAGATAATGCAGGAGAATCATGGGTAAACCCTTTTAGCAAATATGTATGGGATTATATGATTAGCTTATCACAAGAGGCAGCACTTAGAGGTTTTGATGAAATTCAATACGATTATGTAAGATTTCCTGATAGAGCAAAAACCTATAACCCAATAACTGAATTTCCAGGTAGAGATGATAGAAATAAAGATGAAGGCATAGAAGACTTCTTAGCTTATGCTAGAGAAAAACTAAAGCCTTATAATGTTCATGTGGCTGCTGATGTTTTTGGCATTGTAACTCATTCTTGGGATGATATTCCAGATGATATAGGTCAGACCTGGAGAAAAATTGCCAATCAAGTAGAATATATTTGTCCTATGATATATCCTAGTCATTATGGGCCTGGACTTTATGGTTACGATGTGCCAGATAGATATCCCTATGAGATTTCAAGGATAGCTGTTATGGAAGCAATAGAGAGAAATGCATCTCAGAAAAAACCTGCAATTATTAGACCTTGGTTTCAAGGATTTTCTGCTCCATGGGTAAAAGGGCATATAAAATATGACGGAAAAGCAATTTCAGACCAAATGGTTGCAGCTTGGGAACTGGGTGTAGAAGAGTATATAATTTGGAATGCAAGCAATAACTACGACCCAATGAGTTTCTTTTATCATGATAGAATAAATAAAGATATGCAAAAAGAAGGTCATGATATTATGGATAGAACAGCAGAAACTGCTCTCGTGAAATTTCTTAAAGCACAAGTAAGCACCAGGTACAACCAATTATATCTAATAACACCAATAGGAGATAGAGAAGAGGATTATGATGATTTTGTAGAAGAGATGAAAAAAACTAACCCTGTTTTAAAGTCATATAATATTACTTCAGTAGAAAAGATTAATGATACAATCTACTCTGCAATAGTAGATGTTGTATATACGTCTGATTTAGGAGAATTCATTAATGAAAGCGCTAAGTTTGAGATTATAGAAGAAAATAGAGTGTTTAAAGTTAGGGCTCCTGAAATGGAATGGAAAGAAAAAGCAAGTGAATAATTAGATAAAAAGTCTGGAAAACAAGTTAAATTGTTTTCCAGACTTTTTTGTCTTAAAAATTTTTAGTTTATTGCAAGATTAAAACTTTTTAGAGAAAATACCTAAGACTAAAATTATTACAAGCCCAAAGACCATGAGCCCAGTTTGTTTGATTGAGGTTATACCAATATATGCCACTATAGCAATGGCAAGAGGAATAACATATTTAACTAAGTTATACCAAATGTTAAACAATCCAAATTCAACAGTTCCAGAATTTGTAAGTTCATCTTGTAAATCTTCTTTTTTCATAAACCAACCAACAAAGATTGCAAGTAACATACCACCAATAGCTAAGAATATTTTATCTGTTAGTATATCAAAGAAATCAAATACACCAGCTCCAAAAATAGTAAAGCCTGACATTAATCCCATGGATAGTGATGAAAGAATCCCTGTAAATACCATTATACCACCAGAAACATAAACAGATTTCTTTCTTGTCCATCCTCTTTGATCCATAAGAAAGGCTACAACAACTTCAAGCAAAGAAACAGATGAAGTTAAGGCTGCTACTGTTAGGGCAACAAAGAAAATCGCAGAAAATAAAGGTCCTATTCCTCCCATTGCTGCAAATATTTGTGGTACAACAACAAATACTAGACCAGGTCCTGAATCTGGTTCTAATCCAAATGCAAATAATGCAGGAAATATTGCAATACCTGCTAATATAGCAATACTTGTGTCCATTAAGGTTACTATTAATGCATTATTAGGAAGTTTTTCCTCCCTATTTAAATAACTACCATATGTCATCATACATCCCATACCTAAACTAAGTGAGAAAAAAGCTTGTCCTAAGGCTGCAAGCAATGTCTGTCCACTTACTTTGCTAAAATCCGGCTTAAATAAAAATGACAGACCTGCTGATGACCCTGGAAGTGTAATACTTCTAATGGCTATTAGAATTAAAAGAGCAAATAATGTAGGCATTAAAATTTTGCCAGCTTTTTCAATACCACTTGCCACTCCCTTTACCACAATTAAGATATTTAATAATAAGAAAAATATCATCCATGCTACGGGTTGAATAGGATTAGAAATAAAACCAACGAAAGCATCTTCAACTCCAGCTGAATTTGAAAGAAGGCCAGTAAAGGATTTTATTATATAAGCGGTAGACCATCCACCTACCACTGGGTAAAAACCCATTATAAAAAAAGCACTTAGAACTCCAAGAACTCCAGCAAATGTCCATCTTGAATTTATGGATTTGTATGCTCCAACAGCAGCAAGTTGGGTTCTACGACCAACTGCAAACTCTGCAATCATAATGCTAATACCAATTACTAACGCGAATACAAGATAAATAATAATAAATGCACTACCACCATTTTCTCCTGCTAAATATGGAAATCTCCATATATTACCTAGACCAACCGCTGAACCTGCTGCAGCCATTAAAAAACCAATTCTTGAACCCCAATGCTCTCTTGGTTTTCTATCCATTTACAATCCCTCCCTTTTTTGTATAATTATATATTTAAAAATAATTATAGAATTTATATTATTACATTTCTTAAGCTTTGTCCAGCTAAATTATCAGATTATTATGAAATATCAGTAAAAACTTTATTAAGTTTATGTAATAAATCGAATTATTGTAATTTCCATATTGACTTATATAAGAAAGAGTCAATTAAATTAGCTAATTAGAAGCTTACTCAGTACAGTGGATGTGATATAATTATTTAAAAGTTATATGGAGGTGGATTATGAAAAGTAAAGGTTTGATTTCTTGGATAAGTTTCCAATTATTTTTCTTGATTCTGATTATGATAGTAACAGAAGGGATCAGTCAAGCTGCTAATGAGGATGTCAACTACTTGGGTATTAATAGGTCCAACTTAAAAGCAGAAATAGAGAACTATATAGAGGATCACAAAGATACTACTGCAGCAATATCAGTAGCAGTTTTTCAATATGGAGAAACCATACACCAAGGTTACTACAGTAATGAGAATATTGACATGGGGTTTGATAATTCACCTGACATAGTAATGGAATGGGGCTCTGTAACTAAAATGTTAGTCTGGGCTTCAGTAATGCAATTAGTAGAACTTGAAAAAATAGATTTAAATGAAGACATATCAACCTACCTTCCAGAAGGGTTTTTGTCCAATTTAAAATATAATCAACCAATAACTATGATGAACCTTATGCATCATAATGCAGGTTGGGAAGAACAAATGATTGATTTATTTATACCTATGGGAAAACAGGTTGCTGAACTGGAAGATGTCTTAAAGAACTCCTTGCCCAATCAATTATACCAGCCCGGGACTGTAGTAGCATATTCTAACTGGGGAGCGGGCTTGGCTGGATATATTGTTGAAAGAGTTAGTGGAATGAGCTTCTCTGATTATGTCCATAAAAATATATTTGAGCCTTTAGGGATGAAGCATACTGCTATTCTACCAACTCTAGAGGATAATCCCTGGGTAGATAAGCAAAGGGGCATTTTAAAATGTTATTCTACTGATCTTAAAGAGTTAGGTACCAGTCGATATCAGATACCTATTTATCCTGCAGGTATGGCAACTGGAACACTGGAGGATCTTGTTTTGTTTGGTAAGTCAATGATACCAAAGGAAGGAGAAAACTCTAAATTATTTAAAAATCGAGAAACTCTTAATAAATTCTTAAGTCCCACACTTTTCTATCATAATAAAAATAGTACTCCACGAAATGCTCATGGATTATGGATAGACAAAACGGAAGTTCTTGCTTTAGGACATGGAGGTAACACATTTGGATGTACAGCTAATCTCCAGTTTGATCCAATAAGTGGCGTAGGATTAGCAGTGATGACAAATCAGAGTGGAGAGACAAATTATAATATTGGTTTTCAAGAAATGATTTTTGGGAAATATCCCAAGCCTTCTAATGAGCTTCTAGACACTGATATTTCGGGAGTCTATTTTCCCGCTAGAACCATAAAAAAAGGAGGATTGCGATTGTATAGCTTCCTTCAAACTATGCCCATATTATCTGAGGAAGATAATAGCTTTTATATACCAATTGTGGGAATGAAAATAATTCCCATTAGTTCGGATAGCTTTTTATTAGATTATGGTACAAGTGTAGGTGCCGGATTTATTTCACTAGATAAGGATAATTTACCTATATTAGAAATAGGCATCCAAGATTACTTGCCTAAAAATACTATAGCTTATTTCTTTGAAATATTTTTGATTTTTATTTTAGTTTTAGCATTAATTTATAGTTTTTATATCATAATTAGATCCATAGTTAGAAAAATCAGAAGAAAACCAACAGAGCTAAAAAAAGCTGAAGGAATATTAATAAGTATCTGTAATATAGGATTATTTTTATCCTTCCTATATTTCGGGATGAATGTTTTAAGCTTTAAATCTAAGAATAGCATTCGCTTTGGATTAATTTTATGTGGAATAATTTCATTAGGGATTTTAGTTTGTCTTATTCGTTCAATTATAATTTTTAAAGAATTAGAACAGTCTAAGGTCAAAAGAAGAATGCTTAACACAATCTTATGTGGAGTTGCTATGTTGTTAAATTCTTTTTATTGGCAATGGTTTAGATTTTGGTAAAAATTAACTAATATTGTAATCAATAGAATGGTTATTGGAGGATATTATGAAAAAAGCATTTAAAGCTATAGGAGTTATAATTGGAATAATGACTTCCATACTCCTTGTATTTATTATATTAAGTTTTATAAATCATAGACTCAATTTGTCTAAAGAAGACAAGTTATTTATTCCAAATGGACAAATAGTACAGGTCAATGGATATAATATCCATGTATATACTGAGGGGAAAGGAAATGAAGTATTAGTTTTTATGTCTGGTGGAGGTACCTCTTCTCCTGTTTTGGACTTTAAATCTCTCTATTCCTTATTAAGTCATAAGTATCAAATCGTAGTAGTAGAAAAGGCAGGATATGGATTTAGTGAGATTGTTAATGTAGACAGAGATATTGAAAGTATTTTATCTGAAACAAGAGAGGCGCTTTCAAAAGCTGAAATAAGAGGACCATATATTTTGTGTCCACATTCCATGTCAGGAATTGAAGCATTACATTGGGCAAATACCTATCCAGAAGAGGTTGATGCAATAATAGGACTTGATATGGCTGTTCCAGAATCTTATGAAGATTACAATATCAACATACCCATGGTCAAGTTATCAGCTTTTGTTGCTAATATAGGAGTGCTAAGGTGGATTCCAAATTTAGCAGAAAGTGATGCAATGAAATTTGGAACCTTAACAGAAAAGGAAAAAGAATTATATAAAGTAATTTTTTATCGGAGGACAGCAACAAAACCAATGTTAAATGAAGTAGAAGCAATCAAAACAAATGCAATAAAAGTCAAAGAAGGAGGAGTTCCTAATATTCCAATATTAATGTTTTCTTCTAATGGAAAAGGAACTGGATGGGATGAAGATGTATGGAAAACTATTCAGAAAAACTATCTTGAAAAGGTTGAAGATGGAGAGATAGTTAATTTGGACTGCTCTCATTATGTCCATGACATAGAATATAAGCAAATAGCAAATAAAATAGAGATGTTCATTAAAGATATAAATTAAAAGTATATAGTCTTGTGCCTAATAAGGATATGAAAGGAGTGATTGTATTAAGAAAATACAAAACAAGATTATAATTATGTTAGTAATTTTCTTCATAATCTTTACCAATACAATTACTGTGTATGGATCAATAGACAATAAGCCAGAAATTGATTATTTGACTGAGTTTGAAAGAGAAGAGATAGAAAAACTAATAGAAGAAAATATGAGAAAAGGGCAGATACCTGGATTGTCCGTAACTATAGTTAAAAATAATAAAACAGTATATCAAAGAGGATTTGGGTATTCAGATATAGATGAAAAAAAGCCAGTTAATTCCAAAACTTTATTTGAATTAGCTTCTAACAGTAAGGCTTTTACTGCCCTAGGAATTCTAAACTTAGAAAAAAGAGGACAAATCCGACTTACTGATAGGGTAACAAAATATATCCCTTGGCTACAAATGAATTATGAGGGAAAGGAAATGCCATTAACTATTGAACAAGTACTCCATCAAACAAGTGGAATTAACCCTAATACTATAGATATGATACCAATTTCTAATGAAGATGATGCTCTTGAGAAAACAGTTCGAACCTTAATTGGAATAGAACTAGATGGTATTCCAGGAGAAAATTTTCAATATGCAACTATAAATTATGATATTTTAGGATTAATTATTGAAAAAGTATCCGAAGATACATTTGAAAACTACCTACAGGAATTT
>CAYZDC010000006.1:18921-30436 GCA_964477045.1 uncultured Tissierellaceae bacterium
AAATAACACATACTTGCTTAGAAGTCATAAGATTAATGATAGAATAGCAAGTGGCTATAAAATAGGATTTTTGAAACCCCGATTATATGAAGCACCAATATATAGAGGGAATAAGCCAGCTGGATATATTATATCATCTGGTGAAGACATGGGAAAATGGCTTATGATTCAAATGGGTTTTATAGATGAAATAAAATTTGATAAAGAACTTATTGAAAAATCGCATGAAGCTAGTAGGGTATTAGATTTAATGGGAGAAGAAGTTCTGTATGCTGCAGGTTGGTTTATTGAACCTGGAAAACACATTTCTCATTCAGGTATGAATCCTAACTATTCATCATTTGTAATGTTTAATGAGGTAGCTGGAATTGCTGTACTAGGTAATATGAGTTCAAACTATGTTTACAATATAGCCTTAGGAATTAATGGAGTATTAATTAAAAAAAATTTTGATGAAAACATACCCGATCCAAATCAACTTTTAGATAAAGTGGCTGTTGGAATAATCTTGGTTTTAGTTACTATAATTTCAAGCTTTTTATTTTTTATAATTAAACTTATAAGAGAAGTGAATAAAAAAGAAAGATATTTTAAATTTAATGGGATAAAAGATATTTTTAAATTAATTACATCTCTTTTAATTGTTCTAGGAATAACTTATTATATATATGTGCTACCAAAACTATTATCTTTTGGTGGTTCATGGAAGACTGCTTTTGTTTGGAGTCCCATTAGTCTTAAAGTAGGAGTATATTCATTATATATAGCTATTTGGGTTATCTCCTTTTACTTTGTTCTTGCAAGTTATTTAAAAAAGAACTAAATTAATTCTTCTTATTAAGAGCGAGTTTCAACTTTCTGGCAGCTATAATGAACATATTTTTCAAAGTGGGAATAGAATGATAATATAAATTTCCTAAAAGCTTTTTATTAACTCTCATTATTATGAAAAAATATAACTCATAACATTAAGGAGATGTTTATAATGTCTTGAAATATTTCAAACACTTTAGAATAGTGTATAGCCACCAAGCCCCACCTCCTCTTGTTCGTAGTGATATTATTAGCCGTCCGCATATGGAAGAAGAACTTTGTAGAATGGTCACTACTCTTCCACTTACACTTCTATCGGCACCGGCAGGATATGGCAAAACAACATTATTATCAGCTATTCCTTCTTTACAACCAGACTATCCTCTTGTATGGATAAGTCTAGAATCAGAAGATAATGATCCTGTTCGTTTTATCGGTTTATTGATCACTGCCTTACAAAAATTGCATTCGGATTTTGGGACTACGGTTTGGTCTTTAATTTCCTGTGGAGGAGTGTTGAAATCTGATATGAAACATGCTATAGGTATGTTGATTAATGACATTGCGCGCTACATTCCAGAGCCTTTTATTTTAGTGTTGGACGACCTTCACGCAGTGACGGAACTAGCTGTATATGTTGATTTAGATTATTTACTTGACCAATCACCTAATAATCTTCATTTGGTAATCGGTACAAGGAATGATCCACCACTGCGCTTAGCTCGGCTTGCTGCCTGCAGGCAAATGGGAGAACTGCGCAGAGCTGATTTTAGTTTGAATAAAGATGAAACCCATAAGCGATTGTTGGAAAGATATTGTCAAATGTTTATAGCACTGATTACAGCCAACTTATGAACAACTTTATTGCCAATGACTTTAAACTTAAAAATACAAAAATTTCTGATGATACAGGAAATCTTAGCGGGTACTGGAATTGGAAATCTAATGATGCTTATTTATCAGCTGGAGGCCTTACATCTACAATTAGTGAGATGATGCAATATATAGAATTGCAAATATCAGATGATATTCCATATCTTTCTCATGGGCATGAAATTCTAGCTAATGTTAATACAACCACAAAGCAGAATGAAAAAATGAACATAAGAATGGACGGAGTAGGTATAGGCTGGACTATTGATTCACAAAATAATATAGTATGGCATAACGGTGGAACAAGTAACTTTAACTCTTATGTAGCTTTTGATGAGAATAAACAAATTGGAGTAGTTATTCTTTCAAATTGTTCTCCAAATTAAAGAATACCAGCAACCGTAATGAGAGTATGGTTAATGATGGTATTACAAAATGAAGTTAATAGAAAAAAATAAAAGATATAGTAATCCATAAATGAAGGAATGAAAATGGAATCAATTATTGAAGTTCAGAATTTACCTAAAAGTTATGGAAATAATTCTGTACTAAATGGGATATCCTTTGATAATACTGGTACACATCAAAGTCAGGGGAAAAGTACAATTGGACCTTCGCAATCCTTATTAGATTTGAAAGCAGCCTTAACATATATTAAGAGTAATGATAAATTAAACAATCTAGATATCATGTTATATGGACATAGTTGGGGTGCTTATGCAGTTACTGCAATATTAGATTATGATTTTAATATTGCAGCAGTGGCTAGTATTGCTGGATTCAATTCACCTATGGAACTATTAAAGGAGCAGGCTGATAATGTTCTGGGAGTTATTTCACCTATAAGTTATCCTGTATTTTTGATTAATCAGAAGATGATCTTTGGTAACACTATAGGAGTTACAGCCACTCAAGGAATAAACAATACAGATATTCCAATTATGATTATTCATGGACAAAAGGACGAAGCTATCGCATATAATGGGGCATCTATTATTGCCAATAAAGATGAAATTACTAATCCAAATGTTATTTATAAAACCTGTAATGCTGAGAACCATAACGGCCACAATAATTTATTCCAATCCAAGGTTGCTACTGAGTATATCAATAATAAAAATCTTGAGTATAAAGAAACCTATGATAAATATAATGGGGAAATCCCTGATGATATTAAAGCGAAATATTATGAAGATATAGATAGATTAAAGTCTAGTGAGTTAGATGTAGATTTTATGGATGAAATCAATCTCTTTTTTGAAATGCAGCTGGAATGAAAGATTAACTATTGCCAAGAATTTAAATACACTCCTTTAAGGTCAGACTTAGGGGAGTTTTAAATTATAAGTAACAAAATTACCATTGGCATACTGCCATGTTATAATATGAAATAGAACTTTAAAAGATTCTAGGAAAAAGGTGTAACCTAATTCTTTCTAAATCGTTTGTATAGTGAAAGGGGTGTTAGTCAGTGTGATAAATGATCAAATGGAAAAACTTTATATTAAATATCACGGGGAATTATATCTCTATGCATTTTCATTATGTAAAGATTATCATTTAGCACAGGACTTAACAAGTGATACCTTTTATAAGGCATATATGTCCCTTGATAATGTTAATTATTTTAAGTATTGGCTATTTAGAGTATGCAAAAATCTCTATCTAGATTATCTTAAGAGTAATAGGGAGTATAGCAGCGATAATATTATTGAAAATACTTTGACCAATAATGAAACCCCCTTAGATAAGATAATCCAATCAGAGGAAAGTAGACATTTATATAATTTAATAATAAATATGAATGAATCTTATAAAGAAATACTTTTTCTATATTATTTCGGTGGATTTTCATTAAAAGAAATTAGTAAGGCTAAAAACACCACAGAGGGTGCTGCTAAGACAATGCTCTTTAGAGCTAGAAAGAGACTAAAGAGAGAAATGGAGGGCGAAAATGAATTATAAAGATTTGTTAGATAGGTATAAGAAAGGCCAGGTTAGTGAAGAAGAAAAGCAACTAATTGAAGAAGAACTAGAAAAACAAGAAGCCTTTGAAGACTATATATCACAAGCTTTAGATGAAGTCTTTAATGATATAGATGATATAGGGGAATTAGAGATACATGATGAAGAAACTGTTAAATTAAAGAAAAGTGTAAATAGCAAGCTACGAAAAGTTGTAGTCAAATCTGTATTAATAATAGCTTTACTTTATATTAGTATCTTTTATGGGGTGTCAGGTATTATAAATGGAATATACTATGACCCTACTTCTGTTAATGTATCTGAAAAACAGGAACATAGAAGGCCAAACTTTTATTTCGATATGCAAGCTTATGGAAGCCTAAACAAACCTGGTTATTCCATCAATTCATTTACATTCCAGGATCAGAAAGGATTTGGAAATTATGAAACAATGTATTCTATGAAGAACCTTTTTACTAAAGATGAAGGAATACATTTTATGAATATTTCAAGAGGTAGGTTAAGCTATGGAATAGATGGAATATTCGGTACAAAAAGCCACTTCTTATTTGAGGGATTTCAAACAATACAACATGCTTTTTCAGAGGAAACCAGCGAAGACACAGACCCAGGATGGGCTAGAGAAATCCAAAGGAATAATGAAGAAACAATACGATATTTAAAAGAGCTAAATCCATTGTCCTATATTTCCATGAGTATTGTTTTTCAGAATGACCTAACCATGGAAGAATTTTGGAATATGAGCAATGAAGATTATCCATCTATCGATTTTAAATGGTTAGGAATTAGAACTAATGATCCTACTACAAAACCAATGTACTTAATTGGATTTAATCCTAGTTTTACTGATGAAGGATCTCACAGTCAAAGGCCTGATGTGGATAAATACCCACTTTTTTATTTATATGATATGAGAGAAGATGAAATTCTGGCTAAGTTATCTAGAAAAGACTTTCCTAAGGCTATTTCTCAAGCTTATGAAATTCATTTTAAATCACGTTTAGAATATTTAAAAGATAGAAAACAATTTGTAGATATGTTTGATTTTAAAACAGATTTTTATAAGGATGCACTAAAATATATTGATGAGAATGGAGTTAAAACATATGGTGTTCTAGCATTTGCAAAAGCAGAGGATTTTTTAGCCCATATAGAAGATATTCCTTATGATAGTATTTATATTAACCAGGTTTTACCCGCTAAGCCCAATTTATATTACCATTAAAATTAAAAGCCTATCTGTACTTGTATTGTCAAGTATAGATAGGCTTTACTCTTATAAAGCATTTAAAAAACGGTCAATTTCTTCTTCTGTATTATAAAAAGATGGGCTTATTCTAATCATTCCATCACGTAGCGTTAGGATTATATTTTCTGCCAATAGTTTTTCATATAAGGATTTATTTTTTTCTTTTGATCCCAGTGTAAATATAAGAATACCAGACCGTTCCCCAATGTTTGAAATAGGGGATACTATTTTAATGTTTTTTTCATTAAGGCCTAAGATTATTTTATCAGTCAGTAATAGAACTCGATTATAGATATTTTCTATACCTATTTCTTGAAGAAGGTCTAAGCCCCCAAGCCAACCATAGAAAAGTGAATATGCAATAGATCCAGTTTCATATTTTCTTGCATCTGGATAGTAATCTAGGTTTTCAGAATAATTATCTGCAGCAAACATACCAGGTAATATAGGAGATATTAGACTTTGAGCATGTTTGTTGATATACATAAAGCCTGTGCCAGGCATGCCTAAAAGCCATTTGAATCCTGCACTACATAATATATCAATATTGTCCGTTTCAACATTAATAGGCACTACTCCTGCGCCTTGTATTCCATCAACTAGGAATAAAGCTCCCTTATTATGTGCTATATCAGCAAGATTTTTGAGATCTGATCTAAAACCTGAGTTAAATCGCACAGCAGCTACGGAAACTATTTTCGTGTTATTATCAGTGAAAGAAGCTAGCCTGTCTGGATCAATTCTCCCATTATCTACTGGAACAAATCTCACATCCATACCTTTTTCCTGAAGCGCTTTCCAAGGGAATGTGTTATTCCAATGTTCATCAGCAGCTACTACTACATTATCTCCCTTGGTCCAATTATATCCTGCTGCTACAATACTTATTCCAGTACCTGTACTAGTCATTAGGGCATATTCATTAGCTTGACCTCCCAGTAATTGGGAAAGCTTTAGTCTTATATCTTCTCTTACTGAAGGCTTGTTTTGAGGAGAGTTTTCCGCCAAATGGAGGTAATTTTCAAGCATATTACGAAATCTTAAATTTAAAGGTGATTCTGCTGCATTATTTAGAAAAACATACTTCTCAGTAACTGGGAACAACTTTCTTATTTCTTTTATATCCATAGTGATTCCTCCTGAACTATAATATCTTTTAATTTTACCATAAGTTATGGGACATAAGTATATAAAAAACTTTCTCTTAAGGGTTATTTTATATGACTTTATTGACATTAAATTAGATTAATTTTTTATTATAACATTAAAAAATTATGATGTCAATAGAAAACTTGAAAAATGTTGATTTTCATGGTATAATAGTTATGACTGTAATTAGATTGTTAACGGAAGGGAAAAATATCTTTATGTATTAAGATTATATAAGTATAAAAGAGGGAGGAAGCGCAGTTATGGATTTAATTAATAAAAAGGTAATGCATAAGACTTTTGGAAAAGGTAATATTGTTAATTACGATGATTCCTATATGAAGATAAAATTCAAATCTGGTGCCAGAAGATTTGTGTACCCAGATGGATTTAAAAAATATCTTACGCTTATGGACCAAAAAGCTACAAATTTAGTAAATGAAAAGATAAAAAAGAAAGAAGCAAGATTAAAAAAAGAAAGAAAACGAAAAGCGGAAGAATTGGAGAAACAAAGGATTTTACAAGAAGAACAACTACGTATGCTAGAATTTAAAAAGAAAGCTAAAAACAGAAAATTTGATCCTAGAATCCAGTCTGTTTTTTGGGTAGACTCAGATGAAGAAGATCAGATTTTCACCGAGTGGAAGGTATTTACTGGAGAAATCAAAAGTGGAGCAAATAAAGGGAAACCTAGAAAATTGGCTAGAATGAGTCAGAATAGTGCTTGTCTTATAACTAAAAGAGAAAATGATATGGATGAAAAAGATAGACAGATATTAGGTGTTTTTATGGCAAACAAGTACTTTGATGGAAGAACCTGTGATGATGGTTATATTAGTGCCCATCCTGAATATAGGATTCAACTTTCAAAAGAAGAAGCAGAAAAAATGCTGTTCTGGTATTATTATGTTGATACAAAAGCCACTGATAAAACAGTATGGAATTCAGGAAGGCAACGTTATTTTGATAATATCTGGATGGCTCAAATTTTAAGAGATATTGTTTTATTAAAAGAAGATACTGAAGATAAAGAAGAAGCCCAAAAGTTTTTTGATTATTTCTGTGAAATGCATTTTATAAACAAGGACGAATTGCCAAAAGCTGATGGACCATTAATGAGAAATTAAAATAAAATATATTTTTAAAGTTAGATCCTATTAAGGTACTAGTGAAAGTATCCTAATAGGATTTTTGTTTTCCATAATTTTATTAAGTATATTTTTTAAAAAAGGGTAAAAATAAAAAGACGGATCCTGTTTTTATTAATTGTAATATGAAAGGAAGGTTAGAATGACTATTACATTTAGAGCAGAATTATTAAAGATTGGAAACCGAAATCTCATAAAAATACCTTTAAGTTCAAGTCAACAACTACCATCTCGTGGTATGGTTATGGTTGAAGGAACTATTAATAATATAGCATTTATAGGTCCTTTAGAACCAGATGGGAAAGGTAGCCATTGGCTAGATGTAAGTTCAGATTTATTAGAAAAAACTGGAGCAGACATTGGGGACATACTATCATTAGGAATAGAACCTATGGACACATGGAGTGAACCTGAGATTCCAGAAGATGTTAAAGAGGCGATTATGAAGATGGGTTTAATGGACCAATGGAATTCTATAACTACAAAAGCACGGTGGGATTGGATTCGTTGGATTAGGTCCACTGCAAATAGGGAAACTCGCAATAAAAGAATCGAAGCTGCCTGTTCAAAATTACAAAAAGGAGATAAAAGACCTTGTTGCTTTGATAGAACTCGTAACACAATAACTGATGTATCAAAATCAGGGGTGCTTTTAGATAAATAGAATATTTTCTATATAAATATGTTTAAATAATAGTATGTTTTCATTCTTTTAGAAATGTTAGCCATATAAGTAAATATCAATGTAAGAGCACACTTGTGTTGGTTGATTTAGAAAATAAAATATGATATGATTTAAAAAACGAATGAAGTAATTTGATTATTATAAAAGTTTTACTTGGAGGCTAATATGAATAATAGATCTAATCTAAACTTAGGTGATGAAATAAAAAATATAGTACAAGATGCCTTAAATAATAAAAACTTTAACAAGCTGAATCAAGATATTCAGAATGTTGTTAATGATGCACTTGATGAAGTTAGAAATGCTATAAACTTAAAGCCAGCAAATCAAAATAAAAGTAAGACCCTGTACAATAGTACTCAAAGTAATTTTGAATCAATAAATAAAAGAAAATCTGAAAATTTAAGACAAACACAACCTAAATATGCTGCAAAGAACTATGAAACAATAAAAAGTCAATCAAGCAGTAGAAACCCATTATCTTTAAGACCCAATAAGTATGCAGTTCCAGTAGGGCAAGTCTCCAATGTATTACTTACTGTATTTGGATCCTTAGGAAGTGCTGGATTTGGTATAGCCTTATTTGTTATGTCTATATTGGGATTTACTATTGGGAATTTTTTCCACTCAATATCTTTAATCTTACTACCCTTTTTTATAGGGAGTATTGTTTTACTTTGGAAAGGAAATAGCAATAGGAAAAGATTGAAAAGGTTTCAAAAATATATGGCATTAATAAAGGGTGAAAGTTACTTTCCTATTGATGAATTAGCTGCAGCAACAGGCCAAAGCAATAAGTTTATTGAAAAGGATTTAAGAAAAATGATAGCAATAGGAATGTTTCCTGAAGGACATATTGATAATAAGAGAACCACTTTTATATTAACTAATGAAACTTACAAGCAATATCTTCAAGTTAAGTACCTTGAAGTACAAGAAAAAATTGCAAATAAAAATCTGAAATCCATAGAAACATTAAAGTTCTTAAGAGAAGCAAAAGAATATGAATTAGAGAAAGAAGAAAATAAAAAGATAAGTCCAGAAATGAGAAAATCACTAGATGAAGGCAGAAGATTTTTATCTGATATAAAAGCCGCCAATATTGCAATTCCAGGAGAAGATATTTCAGGTAAATTATCCAGATTAGAAGAAGTAACTGAAAAAATCTATGATTATGTAGAACTTCATCCTGAAAAATTTGTGGAAATAAGAAAATTCACAGAATACTTCTTACCGACCACATTAAAATTGGTGGAGGCTTATGAAAAATTAGATTATCAGTCAGTACAGGGGCAAAATATCTCTAATGCTAAAAAAGAGATAGAAGATACTATGGATACTATTAATCTAGCATTTGAGAACCTATTAGATGATCTTTTTCAAGATATGGCAATGGATATTTCAACGGATATATCTGTACTAGAAACTATACTTGCACAAGAAGGATTAACAGAGAATGAGATGAGATACAAAAATAAGAATATGGAGGATAAGCAATGAATAATGAACTACCAAAACTAACCTTTGATCCATTTGAGGAAGATTTATCAACCCAAGAAGTACTAAGTAAAGAATTACTTAGCAAGGAAATTGTAAAAACTGATAAACCAGTATTTGACGAAAGTATATTATCACCAGAAGAAAAAAAGATTGTAGATGACTTTGCAAACCAAATAGATTTGAATAAATCAAATCAGATTTTACAATATGGTGTTGGAGCACAAAAGAAAATTGCAGATTTCTCCGAAGCTGCTTTAAATAATGTTAGAACTAAGGATTTAGGAGAAATAGGAGAAATGCTTACTGGAGTAGTTACAGAACTAAAAAGCTTTGATGTAGAAGAAGAGGAAAAAGGTTTTTTAGGAATGTTTAAAAAGTCTTCAAATAAATTAGCTACAATGAAATCAAAATATGACAAAGCAGAAGTTAATATAAACAAAATTACTGGAGTTTTAGAAACTAGTCAAATACAATTATTAAAAGATATAGCAATGCTTGATAAAATGTATGAATTAAATAAAACATATCTTAAAGAACTTTCAATGTATATATTAGCAGGTAAAAAGAAATTGGAAAAAGTTCAGTCAGAAGAATTACCTGCACTTTTAGAGAAATCTTCTTCTAGCAATTTGCCTGAGGATGCACAAGCCTTTAATAATTTAGCTGCTATTGCCAACCGTTTTGAGAAAAAAATCCATGACTTGGAACTAACTAGAATGATCTCAATTCAAATGGCTCCACAGATAAGACTAGTACAGGGCAATGATGCTATAATGGCTGAAAAAATACAGTCAACTATTGTAAATACAATACCACTTTGGAAAAGTCAAATGGTTTTAGCCCTAGGACTTAATCATGCAACTCAAGCTGCAAAAGCTCAAAGAGAAGTAACTGATATGACAAATGAATTACTAAAGAAAAATGCTGAAAAACTGAAAATGGCAACTGTAGAAACAGCCAAAGAATCTGAAAGAGGAATAGTAGATATTGAAACTCTTCGTGTTACCAATGAATCATTAATATCTACACTTGATGAAGTAATACGAATCCAAACAGAAGGCCATCAAAAGAGAAAAGAAGTTGAATTAGAGTTAAATAAAATAGAAGGAGAGCTAAAATCAAAACTTATGGATATGAGAGGTTAATTTTCAATCTAGAAGTTAAGGAATAAAAAGGAGTTTAGAATATGAATGAAAATGTTACAATTCATTATCCACAGGATGAAATGAATACGGTTTTATTGCCAGTAACTACAGGATGTTCATATAATAAGTGCTCATTTTGCTCTATGTATAAAGATGAAAAGTATAGCGAAGTTCCATTAAGAGATATTGAAATGATATTGTTACATGGGTATAAATATACTGAAAAAGTATTTTTAACTGGAGCAGACCCTACGGCTATAGGATTCCATAAAATGAAAGCAATTTTAGATTTAATAGCCAAACATCTGCCCTATTGTGCCAGAGTTGCATCATATGCATCTATTAAAAGTATAGCTAAGTATTCTATGGAAGAACTATCTATTCTCCATGATGCAGGCCTTAGGCTTCTTTATATTGGGTTTGAAACAGGTAGAGATGATATATTAGAGTTAATGAACAAAGGTCATACTGTGGAGGATGCAATTCAACAGGGGAAAAAACTTAATAGGGCAAAATTACCCTTTAATACTATTATTATGTATGGTATTGCAGGTCAAGGGCAAGCTAGAGATAATGCCATTGCAACTGCAGAGATGATCAATCAATTTGAGACCAATAAGGTTATTACAATGAATTTAATAGTATTTGCAGGTACTAAGTTAAAGACCATGGTAGAAAACCATACATTTACTCAAGCCTCTAGGAGTGAAAGACTAATTGAGATCCAAACCTTTCTAGAAACTCTAGAACCAGAAAAAGAAATGGAATTTGACACAACACATCCAACAAACATAATCAGAATAAAGGGTAAATTACCTGAGGAAAGACAAAGGTTAATAAGGCAACTAAAAAATTAAATTATAAACTTAGCAAAATACTGTATTAAGAAATTTCTTAATACAGTATTTATTTTTTGCAAATTTAATTGGGAGAATGTTTCATGTGTCTTTTTATCAATATAGGGTAT
>CAYZDC010000007.1:0-20785 GCA_964477045.1 uncultured Tissierellaceae bacterium
TGTTTTTGATTGCACCACCTATTTGTATATTATTTCCCCCTAAGGCCCAAGTAATAGAGGCAGAGGCACCTATTCCAGCTGCTACTGCACATCCACAAACTGGTGATAATCCTCCTGTGTACACTTTTATATAAGCTGTAGTCAAGTGACTAAAAGCAAGTGTCCTAGCTAATTTCTCATCATCATACCCCATGAATTCACATAAAACTGTAGGCGGTATAATAGCTGTTATTCCATGATTTCCACTACCTGCACTACTCATTACAGGCATATTTATTCCAGCCATTCTGGCGTCACAAGCAGCTGCAGTCATAATTCTAGCTTGATTAATAACATCTTTTTGCATAACTCCTTCACTCATAAGCGCATCCATAGCAGCACCTAGTCCTGGTCCAGATTTTTCTTCTAGACCAACTTGAGCTATATCCATATTTAATTTTACACCTTCAAGCATAAATTCTATATCAGAAAAAGGAACATTTTCTACATAGTTTCTAATATCAATTAAAGTTACATCACCTAAGTTCTCACTTAAACTAGTTTCAGAAACTATATTATCTTCTTGTTTTTCAAATATAATTTTATTGTTTGCACTAACAAACACTATATTAATATGAGTATCTCTAATAATACAAATTCCTTCCCCATTAATAGTATTTACAATTGCTTTAATATAAAAATTGCCTTCATCGACTTCTAAATTTATTTTTACTTTTTCAGCTAATATTAGTTTCTCAGCTTCACTTACAGAATTATCATCTACATTTCTAAATACTTCAAAACCTAAATTAGCATCACCACAAGTTATACCTAGTGCAGCTGCAAATGCTAGTCCAATTTCTTTAGTGCCGGGAATCCCAACACCCATACCATTTTTATATATATTAGGGCTTACGCTAACTTCTATCTTTTCTATCTGGCCTTTTACTACCTCAAATGCTTTTGCTGTAGCCAATCCTACTGCCACAGGTTCAGTACATCCAAGTGCTGGTTTTACGCCGTTTTTAAGTACTTCTAAAAAATTCATCTTACAGCCTCCCCTGGTTTAAAATCGAGTTATATCTTTCCCTATAAGTATATTTGCAATTACTGTGCCAAGTCTTGAAAATATTTTTGATTATATTTTTATTAGCCTACAAATAGTCAATTATAGGTGTTACACACTATATATTTATTCTCTATAAACTATAAAAAAACACAAATACCCGAATTAAGTATTTGTGTTTTTCATATGTGGAAAACCTTTACCGCTTCTGGAAAACTTTTATCCTTATCCTAATTTTCGATAAAGGGTAGTTAGTCCTATATTTAATTTATCTGCTACTATTTTCTTTCCTTCTACAGTGTCTCCATAAAGCATAATCAGTTCATCAATTATAGATTTTTCATATTCTGTTTTTAATTGCTCTAAAGATTTATTGTGTTCAAGGTTTTGTAACCCTTTCTCTAGACTTTCTTCTAGGCTTTCTTCAAAGAAATATTCAGGCAAATCATTTAATCTTATATAGTTATCTTTAGAAAAGCATATTCCATGTTCTAATACATTTTCTAATTCTCTAATATTTCCTACCCACTTATATCTTTTAAAAGCCTTTCTCACCTCTTCTGATAGTATTTTTATATCTTTGTTCATAATATTACATAATCTTTGGATAATATAGTCCGATAATAAAAATACATCATTATCTCTATTATTTAAAGTAGGTAAATTAATAGGAATTACATTTAATCTGTAATATAAATCCAGTCTAAATTCATCATTTCTAACAAGTTGTCTTAAGTTTTTATTAGTAGCAGATATTACCCTGATATTCACATCTATGGATTGTCCTCCACCTATTTTATCAATTGTTCTTTCTTGTAATACTCTCAAAAGTCTGGTTTGCAAGTATAGTGGCAAATCACCTATTTCATCTAAGAATAGTGTTCCATTATTAGCCAACTCGATTAATCCCTTTTTCCCAGAAGTACTTGCTCCAGTAAATGCACCCTTTTCATATCCAAAAAGTTCAGATTCTATTAAGTTTTCAGGTATACTTGCACAGTTAATGGCAATAAAAGGTCCCTCTTTACGCATGCTTTCATTGTGTATAGATTTTGCAAAAAGCTCTTTACCAGTACCACTATCTCCTTGTATTAAAATAGTAGAATCCGTTTCTGCTGCTATTTTTGACTTGTTTATAGCTTCTAGGATGGCCTTACTATTTCCAATAATATTTGAGAAATATATTTTACCTTTATTTTCATAGGTTTTAGCTATGTTAATTATGTCCTTCATTTCGTCAAAACTTATCATTAATGAAAATTCATTACCTTGTAATAAAATTTTATTTATACTATATAAAACTCTAACTTCTTTTCCATTTATAGTCCAACAATCTACAATGTCTCTATTAGATGTATCTTGCAGTTTTATATCTTTAATGAAATAAAATAAGTCTTTTTCAATAATACTTTGATTGGAAATATTAATATCTAAGGTTTTAAGCGCCTTACTATTTATATGAATTATTTCATTTTCCGAATTTACGATTATTATTCCCTTGTTTAAATAATTGATAATTTCATTTACTTCTGTAATATCATTTTTCAACTTATTGGTAATTTGAATACTAATTACCTCTTTTTCAATCATTGAAGCAGTTTGTCTTAACATATTTAAGTATTCTTCATTTTTTAACTTAATTAAATCTGCTTGATTAGCATCAAAAGAAGCAAAACTAATAACTCCAATAACTTCATTTTCTACTTTAATGGGATAGGATATATTAGCGTATTCAGTACAATGCTCTGAATTAGAACAATTTATACAATCATCACCTCTATTTATATTTACCTTTGGTTCACCACTTAGTAGAACTTTAGCAAACAGTGAATCTTCAGGACAATTTTCATCTATTCGATCATGAAAGTTGCCTGTTCCTGCTATTCTAGTTAAATTCTTATCTGCAATTGCCACATCTATATTTAAAGCAGATGCTAGTGTTTCTGCTATATCTTGCAACCTATATTGTATTAATCTTAAATATGACATAATCTCACCCTCTACCTTTCATGATAATTATATCAAATGTTGTGGAATAAATAAAGCAAGTCAGGTGTTCATATTATGAGATAATTCTATATTTTTTAATTTCTTTACTGAATTTTCAAATTAATCTGTTAAAGTGCTTGACATTGGCATTGATAATATTTAAACTATAGATAAGAGGTGTTCCTTTTAGTGGAGAGGAGGCTAATACTTGTATGAAATGCACACTGTATTTGTAATAGGAGAATCAAGAACTAACGCAGATAACGCTATTACCAAAATGTACGGGTCATTTTATATGGCTTTTGAAGTAGATGATATTACTTATGAAGTTTTGGATTTTAGTTGTACACATACGGTAGGTGTTACTGAACGATATCTATCCAAATTGTTTTTAGGCAAGCGATTTCCAGATATAGAAAACTGGTTGGATGAGGTATTAGAAAAACGCTACGGTGGCTCTTCTCGAAAAGCTGTAATGGTATCCTATATAGATGCTTTAAAACGATGGCAAATAATGACTGGAAACAAGTAAAATAAGTACATAAATATAACTGTTGCTTTGTCAATGCTTGATATGGCTACTACCATATCGTCGCAGATGAAACCCAACAAGATCTTACGTGTTCACACGTATGGATTTTTGTTGGGTTTTTTGTTAATTATTTTAGTATATAACGGGAAGGGAGACCCGTTTATAAAATAAAATCAAATTAAAAAAGGAGAGAGATTAATGATTACTAAAGGTTTTACGTACATTGCATTTCTAATTTTCTTTGCTGCTATGCTTGTAGTGGTAAGAGATAAAACTAAGTGGAAAATCTTTGATTATGTTCCCCCGATTGTTATGGTATATTTATTCTTCATGCTTTTTTCAACTATTAATCTGTGGGACATGGAAGCAACAGCTCCTGCATATTCAGCAGTAAAAAACAATCTTTTATACGCAATGATTTTTGTTATGCTATTGCGTTGCGACTTCCGTAAATTAGCAAAATTAAGTGGCCGTATGATTGCCATATTCTTAGGTAGTGGTGTTTCTATTTCTATAGCATTTATTATTATATATCCACTTTTCAAAGGTTCATTAGGAGTAGAATCATGGCGTGGTTTATCTGCTCTAGGTGCTTCATGGATTGGCGGCTCAGGAAATATGGCTGCTATGCAAGACGTAATGGCTGTACCTGAAGCTGATTTTGGTGCTGCCCTTATTGTTGACACAGTGATTTATTCAGTATGGCTTGCATTCTTACTAATATTAACCCCATTTGCAGCTAAATTTAATAAAGCTATGAAAGCTGATACTTCAAAGTTAGAAGCAGTAGCTGCTGCAACTAGTGCTGAATTAGAAACTGAAAAAAAGAAAGCTTTGGATTTTACTTCAATACTTACTTTGTTAGGTCTATCTCTTCTAGTTTCTGCACTATCACAAACCATAGGCCCTAAAATCGCTTTTGGAGATATTTTTACAGGCGGAACTATGACAGTGTTACTAGTTACTGCAATTGGCTTAGTGGCTGCCCTATCTCCTCTAGGAAAGATGGCTGGGATAGAAGAAATGTCCAATGTTTACTTATATGTAGTAATTGGTCTATTGGCTTCACGTGCAGGCTTATTCGACTTGTTAGCTGCACCTATGTGGCTATTGGCTGGTATTTTAGTAATGGTTATTCACGTTGTTTTAATGCTAGTTTTCTCAAAACTATTTAAATGGGATTTAACTATGATAACTACAGCATCCATGGCAAGTATTGGGGGTGCGGCGTCAGCTCCTATAGTTTCTTCTGCTTATGATCCTTCTTATGCAGGTATTGGTGTTTTAATGGGAGTACTTGGTGCAGCTGTAGGTAATATTTTCGGCTTGTTTATTGCAAATATTATGAAACTATTTGTTTAGCTGACCCTTTAAGGAAAGGTGAGAAAAAATGAATTTAAATCACAAGTTCAAGTATTTACAATTAGGTGTGTCAGAAGATATATTACGTAGAAAATGCTATGGTGATTTTCAAGGAGCGATTAAATTAATTGATAAAAAGTTACAAGCAAAAACTCTTCCCCAGGCAATGTTAAACTCCCTCATTGTCCAACGAGAAATAATCCTTCGATTACCAGAGAACTATGTATATACTGAAGAACAAGCCATAGAAAAAGTACAAAAACACATTCCTGACTTTACAGGTGAAGAATTTCATGAAAGAGTATTTAATGGTGAAATTGATTGGATTTATATTCATGGAATCCCCTATTACTTTGACCGTTTTTATGAAACTTTAATAAAAACGGACTCAGAATTTGCTAAAAGAGCTGGTGTTTTTAACCAAATTAGTGATGGTGCTAGTAGTGCAATTGGGGATGAAGAAGACCTATTAGATCGGGCATCCCGAATAATGAGAAAAAAGGGAAGCCTCTCCAATCGTATCCATGTTCGAGCCAGTGTTCAGATTAAGGATGAGTACTTTCAATGTGGTCAGTGGGTCAAAGTACATTTACCAATCCCATGTAATTGCCCACAACAAAATGATATTAAAATAGAAAAAGTGGAACCTTCTGGAGCACTAATTGCTCCAGAAGATGCTCCACAACGTACTATTTATTGGGAAGAACAAATGCTGGACAATCATCCATTTACTGTGGAGTATTCCTATATTTACAAGGCTCAATATGTGGATTTAAATTCTATAGTTCCAGATGAAATTCAACCTTCTTTTGATACTTTTGAACAAGCACCACATATTATATTTACACCCTATATAAGAGAACTTACTAAAACTTTAACAGAAGGGATCACTTCTCCATTGGAAAAAGCTAGATCCATATATGACTACTTAAGCTTAAACATGAAATATAGTTTTATGAGGTCATACTTTTGCTTAGAGAATATTCCAGAAACAGGTGCCCGAAACCTTAAAGGAGATTGCGGAGTAATGGCACTACTATTTATAACCCTTTGTCGTTGTGCTGGAATTCCATGCCGCTGGCAAAGTGGATTGATTACAAGGCCTGATTTTTGCGGTGCACATGATTGGACCATGTTCTACATTGCACCTTATGGTTGGCTATATGCAGACCCATCCTTTGGAACAGGGGCGGTTCGAGAAAACAATGAAGAGCGTCGACAATTCTATTTTGGTAATTTAGACCCCTTCAGAATGGTAGCTAATAGTCAATTCCAAGCTGATTTTACAGTTCCAAAACAACTTTGGAGAGCTGATCCCTATGATAACCAAGTAGGAGAAATAGAAACTCTTCAGCATGGTTTAAGATACTTCCACTTCCATAGAACAAAAGAAATTATTGGATTTGAAGAACTGTAATAAAAGCATCATGTAACTGCAAGTTAAGGAGTGATATATAATGAAAACAGATAAATGGATAAAACCTTATTCTCTAATAGACCTACATTGTGATACACTTACTGACTGGGACTATACAAGTACAGGAAATCCAGACACATTAGATGATCCTAAGAGAGTATTATCACTATCTTCTATACCAGAAGATGTAAATTGGGCACAGTTCTATGCTATATTTGTTCCAGATGAAATACGAGGCCAAGGTGCTATAGATTATTTTGAGTTTAATAGAGATAGTTTTTATCGCCAAATGGAACTCTTTAAAGATCGTGTTATGCCATGTAGAACTGCTTCTGATATGAAGGCTGCATGGGCAACAGGAAAGACAGCTGCATTTCTTACTGTTGAAAATGGTTCAGCCCTAGCAGGAGATATAAACCGAGTAAAAACACTAGCTGAAGAAGGGGTAAGAGCTATTACTTTAGTATGGAATGGAGAAAACGAAATAGGCTCAGGCCATGTTACAGACCATGGATTATCTGATTTTGGTAAAGCTGTAATACCTGAATTAGAAAAGCAAGGGATTATTGTGGATATTTCTCATCTCAATGATTCTGGATTCTCTGATCTTTTGAAGGTGGTAAAAAAGCCTTTCATAGCCTCTCACTCTAATGCTAGAGCTATATGTAGCCATAAACGAAACCTTACTGATGATATGATTATAGAAATGGTCAAGAGAGACTGCCTTATTGGCTTAAATTACTTTGTCAAATTTATAAAAGATGATGGTAATGTAAATAGCCTTGATGACCTATACGCTCATGTTGAACACTTCTTCTTATTAGGGGCAGAAAAGAATTTGGCTTTAGGTTCTGATTTTGATGGAGCTGTTTTGCCTGAATGTCTAAATACCCCTAGAGCTGCTGCAGGATTATACCAATATTTTATTTCTAAGGGTCTAAGTGAAGAACAAGCCCAAGGAATTATGTATAAAAATGCAGAGAGGTTTTTCGAAAACCATTTAGGTTAAACAAAGTAAAAGCATGAGATTCTTTTTAAGAGAGTCTCATGCTTTTGTAATTATATGATCTTTGGGAATAAGTATCTATTTTCAATATGGAACATATTGTTAGTAACTGCTTCTATATCTGAATATAACTTATAAGTTAAATCAAATGTTTCACACCCATCATCTGGAGCCTGATTGTTACTTGTTTGTCCTTTTAACTTTTCAAATCCTTCTTTAATACTTATTTGGCTATTTTTAAGGTCATTAGCCACAACTTCCATTACTTCTAAGCTATCACCTAAGTTTAATCTTTTAGATTCTTTTATATTAGGGAAAAATCTACTTTCTTCTACTTGAATATAGTCTTCAATTTGTTCTGCAATCACTTTAAAAGTCTTTTCAATTTCATGTAATTCAGGGTGAGTTTCCCCATGCACTCTACGGATTGTATAGGAAAGCTTTACTACTCTAGGTAGTTCGACTTTCAAGTATTCATGATGCTTTAGGGTTAAAAAATCAATTATTTCTACTGCGCTTTGAGAAGCCAAATTTTCACTTTTCCCATTAAAATTATCCAATATTAAATTATCCATATTATCCCTCCATAATTATACTATTCTATAACTTATTTACCCTACTTCTAAAATTTCAATTTATTAATTCTTATTTATTATATCAAACTAATAAATATAAAATATGACCTAAGTCAAAAATTAAAATCTTAAATCTATATATTATATAAATTCAAGATTTTAAGTGGTAAATTGAATTTCTAAAAATTAAGCTAGTTCCAGTGCTATTTCCATCATTTTTGTAAAGCCTGTTTCTCTTTCTTCTGAAGTGGTTTCAAGTTTTGTTACCAATGAATCAGATACGGTTAAAATAGTTAATGCATTAACTCCAGCAGCTGCAGCATTGCAATACAGAGCATAAGCTTCCATTTCTACAGCTAATACTCCCATGGCAGCCCATTTTTCATATTCTTCAGGATAGAAGTTATAAAATACATCACTACTTAATATATTTCCAACATGAATTTCAATTCCTTTATCATCTGCTACTTGCTTGGCCTTATATAATAAGTCCCAAGAAGCCAAGGCTGAAAATACACCTGGAAGTTTATATTGGTGACCATAGGCTGAATTTGTACTAGCTCCCATTCCAAGTATTATGTCGTAGAGTTTTAAATCCTTGTCATAAGCTCCACAAGATCCTACTCTGATTAAGTTCTTAACTCCATAATAGTGGATTAATTCATGTGCATAAATACCTATGGAGGCTACTCCCATGCCAGTACCCATTACAGATATCTTTTTACCTTTATAAGTTCCTGTATAACCTAACATATTTCTAACACTATTAAACTGCACTGGATTATTTAAATAGGTTTCTGCAATAAATTTAGCTCTTAGTGGATCTCCTGGTAATAATATGGTTTCTGCAATTTCACCTTTTTCTGCTCCGATATGTGGTGTAGTCATTTAACTTCACTCCTCTTTAGTTGTATTATATTAAAATATTTTTTTAATATTTCCTAACAATCCTCTAGCAATAGATCTTCCAATATCTCCTGTAAATGTATTTAAAGTAGTTTTTGCAACTTTATTTAATGGATTGTTTCTTTTAGCCTTTTCTTTAGCTTTCTCATGGGCTTTTCTTATTTTTTCTTGCTCTTTTCTTTCTTTTTCTTCCGCTTTCTCATGAGCTATTCTTTGTTTTTCTTCTTCCTTCATTTCTGCCGCTCTTAATTTTTCTTCTTCTGCTAACCTTGCCTGGTTTTCCTTTTCTTCATTTTTCATCATTAATATCTCATATGCTGACTCCCTATCTATCATAGTATTATACTTTTGAAACATTGGTGAACTATTAATTAAAAACAATCTTCCGCCATCAGAAATTGTCCCAATCTTACTTTTCGGAGGTACAATGGTTGCCTTTTCTACAATAGAAGGTCTACCCTCTTCATCTAAAAAGCTTACTAAGGCCTCACCTGTTTTCAATTCTGTAATAACTTCCTTTACTGAAAAATTAGGATTTTGCCTAAAAGTTTCCGCAGCAGAAATTACAGCTCTTTCATCTCTAGGAGTATAGGCTCTTAGGGCATGCTGTACTCTATTCCCTAGTTGACCTAATATTTTATCTGGGATGTCTATTGGATTTTGAGTAATAAAAAACACTCCCACTCCCTTAGAACGAATTAATCTAACTACCTGTTCAATTTTCTCCATTAAAATCTTAGGAGCACTATCAAATAATAAATGGGCTTCATCAAAAAAGAATACTATTTTAGGTTTATCTAAATCTCCTACTTCTGGCAGTTTTTCAAATAACTCTGACAACATCCAAAGTAAAAATGTAGAATATAATGTAGGAGAATTAAATAGTCTCTCTGATGCCAATACATTAATATAGCCTCTACCTTGTGAATCTAATGCTAAAAAATCCATTATATCTAAATCTGGTTCTCCAAAAAATAAGTTGCCCCCTTGGTCTTCAAGTCTTAATAATGATCTTTGAATAGCTCCTATGGATTGGCTAGTTACATTGCCATATTGAAGAGTAATTTCTCTTGCATTTTCTCCAACATATATTAACATAGACCTTAAATCCTTTAAATCAATAAGTAGCATTTCCATATCATCAGCTAATCTAAAGACTATACTTAAAATTCCTTCTTGAGTATCATTTAAATCTAATATTCTAGAAAGTAACAAGGGCCCCATTTCAGATATTGTAGTCCTGACTGGATGACCTAATTCTCCAAACACATCCCATAATCTGGTTGGATAAGTTTGAAAGTTAAAATCTTCTAACCCTAGCTTATCTATTCTTTCCTGAATCTTATCATTCATCTCTCCAGGCTCAGAAACACTGGCTAAATCTCCCTTAACATCTGCTAAGAATACTGGTACGCCTATTGAACTAAAATGCTCTGCCATTACTTTAAGTGTAATAGTCTTACCCGTTCCTGTTGCTCCTGCTATAAGACCATGTCTATTGGACATCTTAGATAGTAATTCTGTATTAACTTCACCTTTACCAATTAAGAATTTATACCCTTCCCCCATAATAAACCTCCTCAGAAATCTCTCTTAAACTTACCTATATCTTATAATAGACTATACCCATAATCAAGAGATTAAAAGATGTGTAAACAGATTTTATGAAATTGCAATTAAGAATCAGATTTGATAGTATATGACTTAGAATAATATAGGGATCTCATTATGAAGAAGGAGTGGGAAAATGGATAAGGATAATAAAGATAAAAAACATAAAAGACGTGTAAGATATAGTGGTACTCATCCAAAAACATATAAGGAAAAATACAAAGAGCATCAACCTGATGTATACTCTGAAACTGTGGCCAAGGTAATTCAAAAAGGAAGTACACCTGCAGGAATGCACCTTTCAATATGTGTTGATGAAATATTAGGCTTTTTACGAATTGAACCTGGAGAAGTAGGATTAGATGCTACTTTAGGCTACGGAGGCCATACTCTGGAAATCTTGAAAGTCATGGATTCCAAGGGTGTCCTATATGCAACTGATGTAGATTCAATTGAACTTCCAAAAACTCAACAACGATTACAGGATTTAGGCTATAGTGAAGACATTTTGAAAATAAGGCTAATGAACTTTTCAAATATAGATCAAATAGTTTTAGAATCTGGTCCCCTAGATTTTGTCCTAGCAGATTTAGGCGTATCTTCCATGCAAATTGACAATCCAGAAAGAGGATTCTCATTTAAGAATGAAGGCCCACTGGACTTAAGATTAAACCCATATAGAGGCAAGTCCGCAACTGAGCGATTAGACAAAATTGGAAAAGATGAATTAGAAGGAATGCTTATAGAAAATTCAGATGAGCCCTATGCAAGAGAAATCGCTAGTGCCATAATCTCAGAAATTAGAAGTGGAAATAGGATAACAACCACTACACAGTTACAGGGAATCATAGCTAATGCTTTAAAATTTTTACCACAAAAAGATAGAGATGAAGCTATCAAGAAGTCTTGTCAAAGGTGTTTCCAAGCCCTTAGGATAGATGTGAACCATGAGTTTGAGGTATTGTATGAATTCTTAGAAAAGCTTCCTCATAGCCTTGCTAGCGGAGGCCGCGTTGCCATACTTTCTTTCCACTCTGGAGAAGATAGGTTGGTTAAAAAAAGTTTTCAATATTATTTTAGACAAGGAATTTATAGTGAGGTATCCCCTGGACCTATAAGACCTACTTCGGAAGAATGCAATCTTAATCCTAGGGCCCGTTCAGCAAAACTTCGATGGGCTATTAAAGCTTAATAGTGATATAAAATGATAATATATTAAGATAATTTAATTTTAAAATGCTTTTATTTAGCACGTTAATTGGGTATATAATTACATGAAAAGGAGATGTAGATTATGAAACCTAAGCTTAAAGTATTGTCATTTTTTATGGCTTTAATTTTGTTAGTATCTGCTAATTTAATAATATTTGGGGAATTATCAGATATTAGTAACCATTGGGCCAAGAATCAAATCAATAGAATGGTAGATTTAAAAGTGGTAAACGGGTATCCTGACGGTAGTTTTGGACCAGACAAAAATATGACAAAGGCAGAATTCTACAAGGTTATTAATTCATTGGCTGGTTTGAAAATGTTCAAAAAAGATTTCAGCTTTGCAGATGTAAAAGAAACTGATTGGTTTTATGAAAATGTAGCAATTGGAGTCACTATTGGTTACATTACAGAAAGTGGAAATTTAAATCCAAACTCATTTATTACTCGTGAAGATGTAGCTAGAATTATTGGATTTGTTTACCAATTAGAACAAAATAGCGCTGTTGCAGATGCTTTCCTAGATGCTACCCAAATGGCTAGTGCAGCAAAAGGATATATAGGGGCTATGAAGTCAAAAGGATATATTAATGGCTATCCTGATGGGAATTTTGTTCCTAAAGGCCAAATTACAAGAGCAGAAGTAGTTACTATGCTAAATAATATATTTGATAAGGAAACCCCTAGAAAAGATACAGCTATAGTTATTCCAGAAGATGATAAGGATGATTATAATGATAAATTAATAGCCATCCAAGGCTTGATAGACAATATGCCTAATAGAGATGATCTGACTGTAGCATTTGTTGAAGACCTCTTTGACAAAATTAATGAATCAGGAGTTCTTTTAGCAGATCTTAAAAATATAGATAAATTGCAAGATGCTTCTGATGTGGCAATTGCTATTAAAAGTTTGAATAGTGCACTTTCAGGTGAAATGAACTTAGGATATTTAAATTCAGTAATAGCACTTTTAGATTATCCTCCTGTAGAAGCTATTGGAGACAAGTGTATTTCTGATTTATCATTCTTAATGTTTGGACATGATAAAAATAAAGAATTTAAAACTATTAAAGAAATCAAAATAGAAATAGATAAGTTACTAGCTGAAAGAACTAGCTTATTAAATGAATTTAAGTTAGCTAATGATGTACCAAAAATAAAATCTTTTTCAAAAAAATTGTTAAGCATATTCTCGCCACTTGCCAGTCAATCAAATGAAGATAGTCAAAGAGTATTGGATTGGAAAAATACTTTAGCAGCAGATTATAATGTTTGTTTGGTAGAAATATATAAGAAAATATTAGGAGACGATCCATTATTATTACCACCGGGTCTAATTATACCTCCTGATCTAATACCACTACCATTACCACCAATAATAATACCACCACTACCATCTGACCCCATTATTATATTACCTTTACCTTTACCATTACCAGAACCCATACCTTTTCCACCTATAATAGTACCGATTACACCAAAACCAATACCACCAATTCCTAAACCTTAATTCAATTATTAAAACAAATAGAGATGCAAAAAGAGTTTGTATAATATACAAACTCTTTTTGCATTTATTGTTCCAAATATAATTGGATTACTTACTTATGCAATTGAAGCTTCATAAACATCTTCTACAGATGTTCTAAGCATAGCATTAAAATCCTCATCACTTTGATCTATGTTTAAGCCTTCAAGTAATGCCCTTGAAAAACTAGCAATTAAACCTGGATTTTCTTTCAGTTTTTCTACTGCTACTTCTCTTGTATACCCACCTGATAATGCCACTACACGCATTACTTGTGGGTGATCTATTAAGTCAGTGTACAAACCAACCTTTGTAGGTATTGTTACCTTAAGCATAACAACTTGGTCTTTATCCAATTTATTTAAATGCTTTAAGATTTCTTCGTGCAAAATCTTTTCTATTTTTTCTTTTTCTGGAGCATTAATATCTACTTCTGGTTCTAATATAGGAACTAATCCTTTTTCAATTATTTGCTTACCAATTTCAAATTGTTGGTCTACAATCTTTTTTATTCCTTCTGGATTAGCTTTTTTAATAACTGCCCGCATCTTTGTACCAAAAATATTTCTTTCTACAGCTTTATCAAGGATAGAATCTAAATCTTTTATAGGCTTCATAAGTTGTACCCCTTCAGATTCATCTTCTAAACCCTTATCTACCTTTAAGAAACTTAAAATGCCTTTTTCTTTCCAAAGATAATCGGCTGTTAGCATCCCTGCGATTTCCCTATTCATTGTTTGTTCAAATAGGATAGCGCCTAATATATGGTCTGAGGAAAATCCAGGGCTAGTTATAATTCTAGTCCTCATATCATGTACCATATTAAACATTTCATCTTCATTGTTATACATTGATTGTGTTACCCCATATCCTAATAGGGCTTTAGGTGTACTTCCACCACTTTGGTCTAGGGCGGCAATAAACCCTTTGTTATTTTTCATTATTTCTAATTGTTCCTTATTCAATAAAAACACCCCTTTTTATATTTGATCTATATTTTAATATCTCTTAAATATAAACATATCTATTCTATTTATATCCCAAAAGGGTGGCTGTCAAACTTTATAGGTGAACAAATACTAATTATCTATAGCTATGCAATCCAGCTAATAGTATATTTACACCTACAAATGTAAATATTACACAAATAAAACCAATTACTGAGAACCAGGCTGCTGGTTTTCCCTTCCATCCTCGATTAAATCTAAGGTGAATGTATACAGAATATATTAACCAGGTAATAAGAGACCATGTTTCTTTTGGGTCCCATCCCCAATATCTTCCCCATGCTGATTTAGCCCAAATTGCTCCAGAGATAATTACTATTGTTAGCATTAAATAACCAAAGGCTATAACTCTATAGGATAAGTAATCACAGGCTTCCTCATCAGGAAGTATGGATTTTTTCTCACTACCTTTATTCCTAATATTTATTAAATACATAATTGATAATCCACAGGCTACTGCAAAAGAACCATAGGAAACAATGGCAGAGCCTACATGAAAACTTAGCCATCTACTTTGAAGCGCTGGCATTAAGGGTTTTATATCTTTAGGTAGCATGGAAGCATAGCCCATCATTAAAAATGCAAGAGGCATTACAAAAGCTCCCAGTGTTGTAAATTTATAAATAAAATGAATAACTAAAAAGCATAATACTATTCCCCAAGTAAAACTATTAGCAAATTCAAATTGATTGCTAAATGGCAATCTTCCTGATTCTATAGTTCTAAGTATCATTGCAAGAGTATGTATTACAAATCCGCCTACAGATGTCCATATGGCAAAATTACCAACTTTTTCTTTGCCACCAGCTAAGTGAACAAAAAAACTTATACCAGCTATAATATAGACTACAAATGCAATGGTAAAGAATAATTCTTCAAAATATACTATTCCCATTATAATTCTCCTTTACTTTTATTTTTTATTGTCTTTAAGATATTTTTTATTTGAATTTCATAACCCCAGCTATTCTGTCTAGTTACTGGAATAATAGAATCTTTTCCAACCAGAATATACTTAGGATAAAAGTAAAATGATAATAATAGGCCAAATAATAAAATAGCAGAACCAATTAAAACAAATATATATCCGAAATCTTGCCTATAAGAAATTCCAGTATAAAGAGTAGGGTCCACAAGTCCAATTTCTATATCTTCATATAATATTGGTTGACCAGGTTCTACTATATAAGAATCTATATAATCCTCTAAATGATATAAGACCACTGCAAAGTGAGGATTGCGAAGTCTTTCTGTCATTGTAAAAGGCTCTCCACCCTTAGTTAAATGAAAGTCTGGATAAAATCCATAAAGATATATAGTAATATGCTTTGGTTGATAAAAATATTGTTGCCCATTTTTTAATAACTTTTCACCTAAAACTTGATTATTTTTATCCATAATTTGAAGATTACTTACCCAGCCAAAGTTAGACTGAAGAAAGTCTAATTTATTATGTGAAAGTGGTTTATTTACCCACATCTTTCTTTCATCTATTTTATTTCCATTTTCATATATGGACAATTCGCTGACATACTGTTCTACGGTTCCATCTTCTCTAAACTCTAAATAAAAGTCATCAAGACCCAATGAAAATCCATAATCATCAAAAGCTTTTACATCTCCAGGAATCATATTAAAAAAACCTTCTTGGGCAAAAATATTACCTAGAAATCCGCCTAATATTATAATTATTATACCTAAATGGGTTATAGATGAGCCAATATTACCAATTCTATGCTTAGAAGCATTATAACCCTCTTCATGTTCACTTATTTTAAATCTTTTTTTCTTAAGTGATTGTTTGAAATCCTCTAAGTTTACACCTTCATCATATAAGTCATTGTTATTATCTCTTTTTTTAGGAAAGTATGTATCTTTCATTTTATTTAATTGACCTGGTAATATATTTAAAGTACAGCCTACTAAGTTCACTATAAAAACTAGGACCAAAATTCTAAATATAAGAGAACTATAAACTTTATTAAATTGTAATAAAACTATTAAATTGCCAAATGTTTTATAATTTTGCAAATAATAATCCCCAGCTAATCCTTGGGGTAGCACTGTTCCGATTATAGAATAAATAGCAATTATTAAAAATAATATTATTCCAAACTTTAGGCTTGTTATAAAATTGATAAATTTCTTCAGCATCTTAACACTCCTTAGACTGAATTTAATCTCTACCATCTTGCGTCAAGTAACCTGATCTAAGGTGGTAACCTATGTAAATACAAAAAGGGGAGCTGCCTCCCCTTAAAGTTAAATCTATGGGATTGGAGGAATCAATCTCCAATTGTCCTTACTATCAGAATCGATTAAATCTTTTTCTTGTAAAAATATGTTTTCATTACCATGACAAGCATCACAACTTTCATTTTGGAAGGTACTCTTTTGGATATTATGTGTTGGTGAGTACTTCCAGTTACTAATCTCATGGTAATTAGGTAATAGATCATCTCCTATTTCATCTAGCATCTTTTCACTAGTAGGTATATGTCTTAGTGTAACATATTTATATGGTCTTTCTTCTGTAATCTCTGGATTTAAACCAATTCTAAACATTATTTTTGTTTCTGATGATCCTATTAATTTTGTTTTGTCATCATTATAATCTAAGTGACATTCAAAACAGTTACTATTTGCTTGTGCATGACAAACTTGACAAGATACAGTGTCAACATGATCTGTATGTACAGATGTTGCTTCTGCACCTTTAATAAAGTCTTCATGGCAATCTAAGCATGATGGCAAGTTTTCTTCATACATATTTGCTGTAACTTCTCCACCAGCACCATGGAAATTATCTATATCATGACAAGCCATACAGTCCATTCCCATTTCATGATGTACGTCTCCACTAAATCCTACAGTTCCCATATATTCACCAGCATTTCTGGCACCATGGCAACCAAAACATGTATCTTCCATAGGTGGAGTTTTAAAGAATTCATGTTGATTTATTAGTCCACCGCTATAACCTTTAGGTCTACTTACATGACACTCACCACAAGATGCATGACATGCAAAACAGTTTTTCCCAAAAGCTTCTTCATGCTCTGGAGAATCTGGTAATGATTCAAAGTCTGTAAATGCCATTAATCCATTGCTCATTCCTTGAATATTCCTGTGTATTGAGGTTTCAAATGTATCTGTTACACCACTATGACATGATGCACATACCCCATTAATATCTCCTGATGGATATGGATTCATACCATTATGTGCTTCTCCAATATCAAGAGAGTTTTCTCCACCATGACAAGCTATACATCCTAGCTGCCCATGAGTAGAGTCTGAAAATTCTGCTGAAACTAAAAATTTATCTATAGCCTCTAACTGAGGCCCTGCAACCCCTCAACCACCTTCTGCTGCATGGTCGCTGGCATCACTTACCACGGCTAAACTTGCAATTGTCTTTTCATCAGTGTGACAGGCTATACAACTTGAACTATCAACGGCTGCCATGTCAACTGGTGTAGTTAAGTCCCCAGAACTGACCTGAGCAGGTTTTTGACTATTATTATAGACTAAAAGTATAGCAACTGCTACTACCACTATAACTACCAAACTTACAATTTGATTCTTAAGTAAACCATTCTTCTTCTGCATGATATGTTCACCTCCGCTTTTCTTATTTGCTAACTAAGTGACCTATCTTCATATAATAATGATTTTTCTAAATACTATTGTACTACTGGTAGCTCTGCTGCGTCCCAACCAGTCATTCCCCTACTTACGCTAAATGCATTGTATCCAGCTACACGTAACATAGAAAGAACTTGTGCTGCTGTTTGTCCTGTGTAACAAACTACATAGATTGGCTTGTTATTAGGTAATTTATCAAAATTATCTCCTACTTCTTTAAAGGCAATATGCTCTGCCCCTTCTATATGACCTTTAGCATAATCTTCTGCTGATCTTATATCTAATACATGTACTGCACCTGGATTAGATGTGATTAAATCATGAACATCTTCAGGCTTTTCAATGTATGATTTTCCATCATTAAAGAATTTTGCAACTGCATCCCATATTATTTGTTCTTCTTCATTTAAGGTAGGAGCTGATGCATCTGGTAATGGGTTCTCTGTTGTTTCTAATGTATCATCACCAAGTTCTAATGGTTTCCAACCAAAGTTAAATCCACCTTGGAAGTTAAAAGTGTTTAATCCTAAAATTCTTGTTAAAGAAGTTGCTTCACTGGAAGTTTGACCAGAATAACATTGTAAAATGATTTGTTTGTTTTTTGGTAGTCTGTCTAAGTTTTTTCCAAGTTCCGCAAAAGGTATATTAACTGCACCTGGAATATGACCTGCATCATAATCTTCTTTTGATTTAAGGTCTACTAACATTACTTGTCCAGGATTGTCTTCTAGTAATTGTAATGCATCTTTTGCTGACATTGCATTAAACTTTTCTGGAAGAGTTGATAAATATTCTTGTGCTGCTGCTAAAAGTACTTCCTTTTCATCAAGAGCAACCGGTGCTTCTGGTTCTGGAGCTGGTGTTTCCGGTGCAGGTGTTTCAACTACTGGTGTATCCACTGCTGGTTTTTCTTCAACTGCTGGTGTTCCACAACCTGTCAACATTGTAAAAATTAACATTAATGCTAGTCCTAAACTTAAAAATCTTTTATTTCTCATAAATATTCCTCCCTTTTTATTTAAATTGGCTTGGAACCAACTTAAGGCAAAATATTATGTCGCTCTGCAGAATGTTAATATTTTAACATCCATCGGCATAAAAAATAACTTTCTGTCATATGTTCAAAACTTCTATGTTTAAATAATATCATATTGTGAAAGTTATTTCAATAGTGGCTTACAATTTATATTGTAAACCACTATTTTTAATGCCTCTTATTCTTCAGATACTAGCTCTACTTTTTTCTTCTTCTTTCTCCTTGCAAATACTATTATTAAAATAACCATGAAAACTAATATGCCAGCTAATGCTCCATATAAAATATAATTAATTCCTCCATCTACTACACTAAATGTAACCATATTTCCAGAAGCTTCAAATACCATATACTTTCCATCCCATATTGCTTCTACTTCATTCCATTGTCCATTTACTAAAGTATATACTTTTAAATTCTTTTTCTGCTCTAAGGGAATATATCTGATAGTATGAGTAGATTCCCCATCTTCCGGAATAATTATATCCCACTGTTCTAATTGACTTTCACCTTTTTTTAAAGTTGGACCCACCATTTCATTTGGGGTTAAAGTAAGTGAATCTCCTTCAAAAAATGCCCCTTCTACTAGTACTATAGGTAAGATATTATTTCTCTTTTCACTACTATCTAAAATTGATAAGTATGAAGTATATAAGGCATAGATATCTTCATCAAATTTAAGGTTTTTTGTATCTTTGTCTTCCCATTTACCGTAGCTTCCTTCTTTAGAAGGAAACTCTGGAAAATCATATTCTGAAATAGTATCTCCATAATTGAAATCTATTGTGTGGACAATTTTATCCTCAACCCAAAAATTCAATTTAAAAAGCTTAAATATATCTGGAATGTTTTCTGTTCCCATTAGTTTTTCATAAGAAATAGGTTCAGCTTTATTTATATAGCTAATTCCATCAATGCCTCTCAATACATCACTAACAAAATAATTGTGTTTTATATTATTGCTTTCATCTATATTTCCTGCTATGGCTCCTACACAAGCTCTTGACCTAGCTACTTTTACCATTGAATAGGAATCTATGATTTCTGTGCCTAGTCCAGAAATACCGCCAATATAATTTCCCCCTTCCAATGTTCCCCTTGCGTAGCTGGCTACAATTGGTGCATCAGATTTTCCTGCAATACCCCCAACTTGATTGCCATCCATACTTGTAATGTCACCAGATGATATAGAGTCTTTAATATACCCTAACTCCATATTCCCAACAATACCTCCAACACCATTCTTCTTTCCAATTATATTACCCCTATTTTCACCTCTGGATATAATTGCACGAGTTTCAAACACAGTATTATAACTTAGCTTGCCTTGTAAGTTTAAATCTTTTTCAGGATCAAAGACTTCAATTGACATGCCCCCTGCAATTCCACCAACATTTAGATCTCCTTCTATTGTAGCGAAATTCTTACAATCAGAAACCTTACCTTCAGTAGCTTTTTCAATATCCTCTCCAGATACATCCTTTATAATGTCATCTGTACTCACATCACCCTGACTTATCTCTTCTATAACCCCTATCATTAAATTCATTAATTTAAAAAGTTGATCACTAACAGACTTCATATCATCAATCAACTTATCTCCTTCTTGGTTCATATCTTCAATTAATTTCGAAAGAGATGTTGACATATCTCCTATAGATGAAAATAGGTCCTCTTTTGTTTTTTCATAAACATCATCTGTGGTTTCAAATTTAAGATCTAAAGCTCCGCTTAAGTATTCTAAAAGGTCATTAAAGCCTTCAAATATTTGGTCTATCTCATCTGAAGCAGACTCTATTATCTCAATTGCTTCTAGTATATAATCAAGAGCATCTATCATATCTCTAATTGACTCATCCATAGAGTCTAACATATCTTCCGCTTCATCAATTAATAATTTTAAATCGA
>CAYZDC010000007.1:20885-30200 GCA_964477045.1 uncultured Tissierellaceae bacterium
TTTTAATTGCATTTTTTAAGCTTTTACTTACATCTTTCATATTTCTAAAAGCCGATTGGAGTAATTCCTTAACCCCATCTATTTGTCCTTTTTTTAGCAATTCTGTTGCCTTCAAAATATCATTTTGTGCACTTTTAAGCTTACCTATATCCCTCTCTATTTTTGTAATAGAATCCTCTAGTGAGGCTAATGAATACTTTAATTCATTAGTAAGCCCCACTGTCTCTTTCAAAACAGAACCCATATATTCCAGTAGTTTCTCCATTGGCCTTATGGCTTCTTCCATTACATCTATAGTATTCTTTATATTCTCAGTAATAGGAATTAGTCTGTCTAATGACTCTACCCCTATTATACTAATCTTGTTTATCTGCTCAATATCTATATTTAGCATAGATTCTGTTTGGTCAATAAGAGATTGAGTAAAATCTTTACTCCTATTGATATCATCTTGTATGGTCAAAAAGTTTTCAGTGGTAGTATCAGAAATTGATTTAGTACTATTTATCACATTTGTAATATTTCTATCTAAAACATTTAATTCTCTTTGTAAGTCTTTTAACTTAGATGATCCTATAATAGTAGATATATGTGGCTCTATCTGTCCTACAATACCTCCTACTTCTTTTCGTCCATAAACTATTCCATAGTTATTACATTTAGTTACATAGCCGCTTTGTCTACCAGCAATTCCCCCAACATTATAACCTACTTGAGGATAACCTACTTTTCCATTGTTTTCACAGCTCTGAATTATACCTATATTTAAGCCTACTATGCCCCCAATATCCATTGCATCTGGTACCAAGCTAGAAAAATTTATACTATCTATAGAAATATCACTAAGTCCTAACTTTTGTTCTTCTACAGTTGTATTTACTTTAGAATCATTGGTACAGCGCAAAACTATTCCCGCATTATGGCCAACTATTCCACCAACTTTCGCATCTCCATAAACTACCCCATCAAATGTGGAGTTGATTATTTTACCTGCAGAACAGCTCCAACCTACAAGTCCTCCTACAGTATCCTTGCCTTTAACAAACCCTGAAAAATGGCAGTTTTCAATTGTGCCATTACTATGGCCTACTATTCCCCCTATGGTACTTTTTTCACCTGTAGGAGTAACCACACCTTTAACTGACAGGTCTTTTATCAGTGCACCATCTTTAAGATATCTAAATAGTCCTTGACTAGATCCTTCCACTGATATAGATAATCCACTAATAGTATATCCTTGTCCATAAAACTCCCCTAGAAATATTGGAATAGGAATAAAATCTATTCCCTTTAAATCAATGTCCCCATCTAAATAAACCTTTCTTCCATTAGACCACTCATCAAAAGAACAATCTTGAGAAAATTGGATTAAGTCTTCCACAGTTAGTATATGTACATCATCTTTTTCTGCTTTCACAGCAAAATTTGGTACAATTGTAGTCCCTATTATTAAGAAGATCATTATTATAGAAATAATCGAATTAGCCTTTTTCATAATTAATCCTGACCTCCCCCTTCGGATTGTTCATCATCTATACTATTATCTTTATTTTTTATTGGTTTTATATCTCCAGTAATAGTACCATCCACTATAGCATCGATTTCTCCATTTACATATCCATGTAGTCTTCCTTGTACTTGGACCTTGCCTTTTTCTCTGATAAAAGGTTCCATTTTTTTCAATTTAAAAGAAGTACGTTCTATAATTCCATCTCCCAAATAAAGAAGTTGAGGAAGTACAAAGATAACAAGAAAAACTGATATAATTGTTCCTTGGCCTAGGTAAGTACCTAAAACTGATGTAGCCCCATCTGTGGAGAAAAATCCTATTAAAATACCTGCTACAGCTAAAATACTGCCTGAGGTTATTACAGTAGGAAACCCTTGATTTAAGGCTTCAATTACTGCCTCTTTTTTAGGCATTTCCTTTCTTAAATCTAAAAATCTACTACTAATGATTATGGCATAATCAATATTTGCCCCCATTTGAATAGAAGATACTAGTAAGTAACCTAAAAAATATACCCCTTGATTAGAAACATAAGGCCATGAAAAATTAATCCAAATACTGGCTTGGATTACAGATATAAGCAATATTGGAAGTCCAGCGGATTGAAATGTAAAAGTTAATATAATAATTACAAATACAACTGATAAAATACTAATAATTAAGTTATCGTTATCGAAAGTTGTAGACAGGTCCAGAGCATTTGTAGATTCACCTATTAAAAATACAGAATCTCTAGGATAATACTTGTGAGCTTCCCTATATATTGTGCCTATAAATTCAAAGGTTTCAGGGCTTTCATCTGGTAGGTCAAGATATAGGAGCATTCTACTATAATGTTCCCCTTCCATTTGCATACGGGCAGTGGTCATTTGGTCATTATACTCCCTTAGCTCTTTAACTACCTCTTCATCTAAAGAAACATAACCTAATACTACCTCTTGATATAGAAACTGATACATATCTATAAGAGGAACTTTAAATTGTCCTATGCCACTAATTACTTTTGAATAATTCTCTTCATTTACAGCATATGCAGAATAAAGAATTTGTGCAATCTCATAGTCTAAATCAGCCAACTCAGCAAACTGTCTAGGGGTTAATCCATCTGTTAAATTATAACCACTCATAGCTTCAATATTGGAAAGTCCTACAGCCAATTCTACTTCTGGATAAATTTGTAAAAATGATAGCAGTTTTTTTTCTGAATCATAATCTCCAGATGGAACAATAAGAGCAAGCATATTTTGCTTACCAAAGTGTGCAGTAATACGATCTTCTGCCTTTTGAGTATCGCTAATACTACGACCCCGTATTTCGCTCATACTAAATAAAAAAGGTGCTTTACTAGAAAAAATAAAGCTTACCACCAAAACTACAAGAAAAATAGGTGGAATAATGTACCTAGTCTTAATTGAAAATCGTCCAAGAATAGACACTGAGGGAATAAAGCTTCTATGGGTAGTTTTATCCATAAGATTGCTAGTAATCACTAATAAACCAGGCATTAAAGTGAATACAGCAAGCATGCTAAGCATAATGGCCTTAATCATAACCATTGCTAAATCTAGGCCAATGCCAAACTTCATAAAAGCTAAAGCTGCCAGTCCTGCCATAGTAGTTAAGCTACTAGAAGATATTTCAGGAATAGCTTTTGTCAATGCTGCAATGGCAGCATCTCTGGCAGGTAGGAGTTCTCTTTCCTCAGTAAAACGATGAGTAAGAATAATAGCATAATCAATAGCCAATGCCAATTGAAGAATAACACCTACAGAATTAGATATAAAAGAAATTTTCCCTAACAAAAAATTTGTTCCCATATTAAGTAATGCAGCAACTCCAAAAGTAGCCAGCAATATAGGTATTTCAGCATAAGAGTTAGATGTAAAGATTAAAACCAATAAAATAATAATAGATGCTACTATACCTACAAGAGTCATGTCTTTCATCAATTGATCGGCCATATTAAAGCCTATTGTTGTAGAAATAGAAGAATCATAGGGCTGGACTATTTCACGTATTTCATCCATAGCTGTTAAAGTAACAGGATCTGTTTCTTCTCTTTCAAACATTGCTACAAAAAGTGCAGAAGAATTTTTATAGTGTGCTTCAGTATTTTCAAATATTACAGAGTCTACACCATTAACTTTTTCAATAAGTTGAGCTATTTCCTCACCATTTATGTAGGATATATTTGAAACCATAATATTAGCCATACCAAAAGTGGTAAATTCTTCGTCCATAATAGTAATACCCTTACGAGTATTGCTATCTTTGTCAAGGTAATAGACTATATCGTCTTCTACTTCTACCCAGGACATGGAAAAAAGACTAAATACTATTAGAATAATAAAAAATAAAAACAATAAATTTCGTCTATCTACAATTGTGGTTGCAACTTTCTCTAATAAGGGCTTTTTTCCCATAGAATTCACCTCCTAAATCAATAATATCAGAATGTACAGGGATTTACAATATCTAGAGTTTTTGTAGTAATCTTTACTACTCTAATATGATACAATATCAGTAAATACATAGGAGGGTTGTCAATGAGAGAATTTAATTCTAATAGTACTTTTTTATTCCTAATGTCTAGCATAATTATTGCATTTGTAATAGCTCAATCACTATTTTTTCTGGTGAAAGCCTGGCGGCGAGCTAAAGAATTAGGTATGGAAACTCACACATTAAAAAGAATTGTTAAAAGCAGTGCCTTTTTTACTGTAGCACCAGCAATAGCCATTATCTTAGGAGTAATTACTCTTTCCAAATTTTTAGGTCTTCCCCTACCCTGGCTTAGACTTAGCGTATTAGGAGCATTAACCTATGAATTGCCAGCAGCTACTTCTACTGCTGCCGCCTTAGGTGTTTCAATTGCAGAAGATGTAAGGGATCCAGTTGTATATTCAACTATTGCTTGGGTTATGACTCTAGGAATCTTGGCTGGACTAGTTCTTGTAACTGTGTTTTTAAAGAAAATACAGGGTGGAATTGATAATATACAAAAAAGAGATGAAAAATGGGGAGAAATATTTCTTACATCAATTTTCATGGGTATGATTTCCGCTTTTCTTGGTATGATATTTTCAGATATCACCATAGGAATAGTGGGCTGGATACCTGTTTTTATAATGATTGTTTCAGCATTAATAATGATAATATGTGGATATTTTGTTAAAGTTCACAAGGTTAAATGGCTAGAGGACTATGCCCTACCAATAAGCATGTTAGGAGCCATGGCACTATCTATACCAATAACTAGTTTAATCCGTTAGGAGGAAATTTTATGAAAATTAAAACTTATGAGGAAAATGTTCATATATGGGGTAGAATTTGGTGCTCCTTAGCAATACTTATGTTTTTATCTTTTCCATTAGCCACTAGTATTTATTACTCTGCTTGGCCCAGTGCCAGTGGGCTTTTCAAAGGTCTTCTTGGAGTTGCACCAATCTTTTGGACTGTAGGAGCCATTGAAGTTTTTACCTTTGCACCTATGTTAGGTTCTGGTGGTACTTATTTGGGGTTTGTAACTGGAAATTTAACTAGTCTAAAAGTTCCCTGCGCACTAAATGCACTAGAGGCAAATGATATAAAACCAGGTACTGATGAAGCTGAAGTTGTTTCCACAATAGCTATAGCTGTATCTTCCATAGTAACTACTCTAATCATCTTTATTGGAATTCTATTATTATCACAGCTTCAACCTATATTAGAATCAGAATTACTAGCTCCTGCATTTGAAAATATATTGCCTTCTCTTTTTGGAGCCTTGGCAGTAGTATTTATTTCCAAAGATTGGAAAATTGCAGCAGCTCCCTTGATTTTTATGGTAGTTTTATTTATAGCTATTCCTTCTCTATCTGGCTCAGTGAGCATTATGGTGCCAGTTGGAGCTATTATAGCTATAGTTGTTTCAAGAATTTTATACAAAAAAGGGCTCTTATAAATAAAAAACAAGCCCAGACAAAACATCTGGGCTTGTGCACATAATTCTTTTTACTTAACTACAAATGTAACCTTAACATTAACACGATATTTAGTAACATTCTTATCCTCTACAACAGCTTGGAAATTTTTAACATAAACACTTTGAATATTGTCTATGGTTTTTGAAGCTTCAGTAACTGCTGCTTGGGTAGCTGCCTCCCAACTTTCCGTGGAGTCTGCCATTAGTTCTACAACTTTTACAACTGCCATTAAAATCATCCTTTCTTTTCTATTGCCTACATTAACTTGATACCCTAGAAAAAGAAATGATAAACATAGTTTTTTCTTGCAAAATTTAAATTAATCTTTAATCTAATAAACCGGGGTACATAAATGTGCATACTTAGGGTTATTTCCTGTTGTTAATCCAAAGAATAGTTCCTTAAGATCTCTACATACTGGTCCCTCTTTACCTGTTCCTACTTGTCTTCTATCAACTTTAACTATAGGGGAAACTTCCATGGCAGTTCCACTAAAAAATACTTCTTCTGAATTATATAATTCTGTTCTAGATACACTTCTTTCCACTACTTCCATTCCCAGTTCCTCCTTTGCAAGAGTCATTACTAATTCTCTAGTAATTCCTTCTAAAATATCATCTGAAGGTGGAGGGGTAACTAATTTGCCTTTCTTAACTAAAAATACATTTTGTGCACTTCCCTCACATACATTGCCAGCGTGGGTCAAAAAGATTGCTTCATCAAATCCATTTTCTACTGCTTCTAATGATGCTAATGCTGAATTTAAGTATCCTGCTGTTGCTTTAGTTCTTGGGGGAAGCATTGTATCAGATATTCTTCTCCAGCTAGATACTGCTACACTTAGTTCTTCTTTACCCATATATTTATTTAAAGGAAGGGTATAGATAACAATTCTATCATCCTCATCTCCATGTAAAGTTGGCCCAAGTCCAGTAGAACCTTTATAGACTACAGGTCTTATGTATGTGGAGGTTTTGCATTCATTTTTCTTTAAAAGTTCTAGGGTGAATTTACAAAGTTCTTCTACACTATATGGAATATGCATATTAAGGGCATTACATGATTCTAATAGCCTTTTATAATGTTCCACCATTGTAAATCCATAAAGCTGTTGTTTTTCTTCATCCCAATATGATCTTATTCCTTCAAAACAACCTAACCCATAGTTAAATACTTTTGATCTAATATCTATACTTACCGTGCTTTCTTCTACTATTTCTCCTTGATAAAATACATATGACTTTTTCATTTTCTTATCCTCCTGTTTTTAATTATGGTTTGCAAATGGCTCCTGTAGAAGCAGAAGTTACTATCTTCTCATATTTTGCCAAGTAGCCTTTTGCTCTTGATACTTTAGGTTGCCATGTTAATTTTCTTTTTCCCAGTGTTTTTTCGTCTACATTGAAATTTAAGTGCCCTTCTACCATATCTATGGTGATTTCATCTCCATCTTCTACAAAAGCGATAGGACCTCCTAGACTTGCTTCTGGAGAAACATGTCCTATGGATGCTCCCCTAGTAGCTCCTGAGAATCTACCATCTGTTAAGAGGGCTACATCCTTATCCATTCCCATTCCAGCTAAGGCTGAAGTTGGGGTTAACATTTCTCTCATTCCAGGACCACCCTTTGGGCCTTCATATCTTATAACTAAAACTTCGCCCTTTTTAATGGTCCCACTTAATATTGCTTCAACAGCTTCATCTTCACCATTAAATACTCTTGCAGGTCCAGAATGCTTCAGCATTTCATCTGCAACAGCAGATCTTTTAACTACAGCTCCATCAGGAGCTAGGCTTCCTCTAAGTACAGCTATTCCTCCTGTTTCACTATAAGGTGCATCTACAGATGCTATAATATTATTATCCAATACCTTATAATGAGAAATCACTTGGCCAATAGTTTTACCGGTTACATTTTTCACATCTAGATTTAAAAGATCTTTTTTGCTAAGCTCATTCATAACCGCCATTATTCCACCTGCATCATGTAAGTCCTCTATATGGTTTGGCCCGGCAGGTCTTAATCTACAAAGATTAGGTGTTTTATTGCTTACCTCATTTATAATATCCAAGTTCATTTCGACCCCAGCCTCATATGCTATTGCTAATAGGTGGAGAACTGTATTAGTTGAACAACCTAGTGCCATATCTACTGCCAAGGCATTAGAAAATGCGTCTGCAGTTAATATTTGACTTGGTGTAATATCTTCTCTAACAAGGTTCATAAGAGCCATTCCTGAATATTTTGCTAGTCTTATTCTGTCTGCATATACAGCTGGAATAGTTCCATTTCCAGGTAGTGCAAGTCCTAATGCTTCAGTCATACAATTCATAGAGTTTGCAGTAAACATTCCTGAGCAAGATCCGCAACCAGGACATGCCTTATCTTCTAGATCATACAAATCTTCTTCACTCATAGTTCCAGCACTTACTGCTCCTACAGCTTCAAATACTGTACTTAGGTCTACCTTGTTTCCATTTACCTTGCCGGCAAGCATAGGCCCACCACTTACTATAATGGTTGGAATATCAAGCCTTGCAGCTGCCATTAGCATACCAGGAACTGACTTGTCACAATTTGGTATCATAACCAGCCCATCAAGTCCATGGGCCATAGTCATCACTTCAATGGAATCTGCTATTATTTCCCTACTTACTAAGGAATACTTCATTCCTTCGTGATTCATTGCTATTCCATCACAGACTGAAATAGATGGGAACTCCAGAGGGGTTCCCCCCTCCATTATTACTCCTTTTTTAACTGCTTCAGCTATTTCTCTTAAATGCTTATGACCAGGTACTATTTCATTAAAGGAGTTAACTACACCTATTAAAGGTCTTTCTAACTCTTCATTTGTAAGGCCTAATGCCTTCAAAAGTGATCTATGAGGTGCCTTCTCTACTCCCGATTTTATTTTATTGCTATTCATATTGTCCTACCCCCTTATTTCTTTAGCCAGCTCATCATGCCTCTTAATTTTGCTCCAACAACTTCTAGTGGATGTTCTGATTCCATTCTTCTTTTGGCTTTAAAATATGGTCTATTAACTGCATTTTCAACTAACCAGTCTTTTGCAAAGCTACCATCTTGTATTTCACTTAATACTTTTCTCATTTCTTTTCTAGTTTCTTCAGTTACTATCCTATTACCTACTTTATAATCTCCATATTCTGCAGTATCACTTATGGAATATCTCATATAGTTAAAGCCACCTTCATTTATCATATCAATGATAAGTTTCATTTCATGAATACATTCAAAATAAGCACTTTCTGCACTATAACCAGCTTCTACTAAAGTTTCAAAACCAGCTTTCATAAGCTCTGTAACTCCTCCACAAAGGACTGCTTGCTCTCCGAAAAGATCTGTTTCAGTTTCTTCTTTAAAAGATGTTTCTAAAACTCCTGCTCTAGCTCCACCAATTCCTGCTGCATAGGCAAGGCCTACCTCATGAGTATCTCCACTTACATCCTGATGTACTGCTAATAGACATGGGACACCTTTCCCATCTTGATACTGGCTTCTAACTGTATGTCCTGGTCCCTTTGGGGCTATCATAAATACATTTACATCTGATGGAGGATGAATTTGTCCATAATGAATATTAAATCCATGGGCAAAAGCTAAGTACTTACCTGGTTTTAAGTTTGGCCTGATACTTTTTTCGAACAATTCTACTTGTTTTTCATCATTTATTAATATCATTATAATATCAGCTTCTGCAGCTGCTTCTGCAGCAGTCATAACCTTTAATCCTGCTTCTGCAGCTTGATTCCATGACTTGCTTCCTTCATAAAGACCAACTCTAACATCCACCCCAGATTCAAAAAGATTAAGTG
>CAYZDC010000008.1:0-29897 GCA_964477045.1 uncultured Tissierellaceae bacterium
GAATAAATCTTCTATAGCTATCATAAGCAAATCTTTCATTGCCAGTTGATTTTGCTAATCCCTTTACTGAAACATCATTTAATCCTAAATTAAGTATTGTATCCATCATTCCAGGCATAGATATTACTGAACCTGATCTAACTGATACTAAAAGGGGATTGTCTTCATCTGAAAAACTTTTTTCTATTTTTTCTTCTAAGTCAGTTAAATGCTTGTACATTTCTTCTAATAATCCTTCCCAAAGAATCTTTCCCTCATCATAAAATCTAGAACAAGCAGCAGTTGTTATTGTAAAGCCTTGTGGAACTGGTAATCCCATATTAGTCATTTCAGAAAGATTTGCTCCTTTACCACCTAGTAATTCTTTCATGTCCCTACTACCTTCTTCAAAGCTATAAATATATTTATTCTCCATAAAATCTCCTCCTTATACCTATTTATCGATCTAAAATTAGCCCACTCTTTTTAAGTAATGATAATACTATCCCTGAAGTCTCTTCAATAGCTTTATTAGCAACATTTATAACAGGACAACCAATTCTTTTCATAATTTTTTCTGAATACTCTAGTTCATCTAATATCCTTGACAAACTAGCATAGTTTGAACCACTTGGTAGCCCTAAATGTTTCAATCTTTCTTCTCTAATTTCATTTAATATTTCTGGACTATTGGTTAATCCAATAATTCTAGTAGATGGTATTTCAAATAATTCTTTTGGTGGTTCAGATTCCATAACAAGAGGTACGTTTGCTACTTTTATATTCATATTAGCTAAATACATCGATAAGGGAGTCTTTGAAGTCCTAGATATTCCTACTAATACTAGATCCGCTTTAGCTAATCCTCTAGGGTCTTTTCCATCATCATATTTTACGGCAAATTCAATAGCAGCTACTCTGTTAAAATAAGCCTCATCTAGCTTCCTAATTGCACCTGGTTCATATGATGGTTCTACACCTAACATATGATTAAGTCCATTTAAAATTGGGCTCATAATATCTATAGCTAATATTTTTTTATGCCTAGCAAAATTGTTTGTATACTGTATTAATATTTTATCAACTAAGGTATATACAATAACTGGTCTCTCAACTAAGGATACCTCATTTAATATTTCTTTTAACTTATCAAGCTCATTGATGTAAGGATATCTTTTTATTTGATAGTGTTGATTTTTAAACTGTGAAATACCAGCTTTAGCAACTATAGCACCTGTTTCTCCTAATGAGTCTGATATAATAAAAACTTTTAAATCTTCCACCGCATTCCCTCCAATATATATAGTATAACACTATTTCCTATATGGTATGACAGATGTATTTATATGTCAATATACTTGCTGGAAAAAATACGATTTCTTTATACCTGTACTTTTGAAATAGGATCTGTATCAAAAATATTATAATATAAATAAATATTTTTTTAGCTAAGTATTATGTTAGAATTATATTAAATAACAATAAGGAGCACTTACATGAAAACAAATAAAATAGATCTACAAATGGAACCAAAAGTTTATAAGACTAAAAATAGAAATGTAAAAGGAAATATTTTTTACTTCCACGGTGGGGGATTGATATTTGGTTCAAAACATGATTTGCCAAAGTATCATATAGAATCTATTCTAGCAGCTGGTTATAATATTTTAGCTTTTAATTACCCCTTAGCTCCAGAATCAGACTTTAGTGAGATATTTAATCAAGTTGTAAATACTATTAATCTTTATTCAACTAATTTAAATACCCCTTATTTCCTTTGGGGAAGATCCGCCGGTGCTTATCTATGTTTATTGGCAATTTCTAAAGGATTAAATTTAAAACCTAGTGGAATTATATCCTACTATGGATATGGATTTCTTAAGGATAAATGGTACAATACTCCAAGCAAATATTATTTGAAATATCCAATAATCAATTTTAAAGATGTGGAAAATGTAATAGAAGATTTTCCTTTAGTACAATCTCCAGTAAACCCAAGATTCTTACTGTACCTATATAGTAGGCAAACTGGAAAATGGTTAGATTTCCTAACCTCTAGATCTGAAGTAGATTTTATGCATCAGTATAGTCTAAGGAACGTAGACTTTAATAATTTTCCACCTGTCTATTTAGCTCATAACACAAATGATAATGATGTACCTTATGAAGAGAGCATTGCACTAAAAAATAGAATAAAGAATAGTGAACTATTTTCATGCACAACTGATGACCATGATTTTGATAGAAATATAAATGACACTAATACAAAGATTTTAATTCAAGATACTATAGCTTTCATGGATAAGTGCCTATTGTGAAATTTGATTTTTTAATCTTATTTCAATACTATTAATCCGTCTTTTTTTAGTTTCTACAACAGTAAACTGGGCTCCCATATGGTCCACTGAAGCTTCTTCACCATCTTGTGGTATATATCCTAAAAGGTAAATTACTAGACCGCCTACAGTGTCGTAGAACTCTGAGTCCTCATCTAACTTAAGGTTGGTTGCACTATTTAGTTCTTTTATAGAAAGGGACCCCTTTACTACAAAATAGTTTTCATCTTTCTTTACTATGTCTGGAATATCTAGATCATATTCATCATATATATCTCCCATTATTTCCTCTATTAAATCTTCCATAGTTACTATTCCTGAAAATCCACCATACTCATCTATTAATATAGCTAAATGATTTTTGTTGCTTTGTAGGTCTAAAAACAAATCATTTATGTTTTTACGTTCTGGTATAAAATATGCTGGCCTTAATATATCTCTAACTTTAATATTTTCAAAGCCTACTTTATAAGCCTCAAGAGTAAAATCCTTTAAGTATAATATTCCAATTATATTATCTATATATTTTTCAAAAACAGGTATTCTAGAATGTTTAAGTTCCAGAATAGTTTGTATATAATTATCTAAACTTTCATCAACATTTATCATAAATACTTCTGTTCTTGCAGTCATTATCTCCTCTGCAACTTTATTATCAAATGCTATTACACTATCTAACATTTCTCTTTCTACTGGATTAATAAATCCTTGTTCATGCCCAACTTCCACCAGAGATTTTATTTCCTCTAAGGTTATTTTTTCTTCTACCCCTTCCCCCTTAATTCCCAATATCTTTAATACAAAATTAGTAGATATTGAAAGAAAAGCTACAAAAGGTTTCATTAATTTAGAAAACAAATTTATAGGCCCTATAGCAAACATAGCAAATTTTTCAGAATGTTGCAAAGCAATCCTCTTTGGAACCAGTTCTCCAAATACTAATATTATATAGGAGAGAATTAATGTGACTCCTATAAATGCTACATTTTTCCCAAATGGGATACCTAGATTAGATAACACTTGACCCAAATCATCTGATATTCCTATAGCTGCAGATGCAGATGAGAAAAATCCAGCAAAAGTAATACCTACTTGTATTGTAGATAAGAATTTTGAAGGTTCGTTAAGTACTTTTAGCAATGTATTGGCCTTTTTATGGCCTTCTTTTCCCATTTTTCTAATTTTTTTCTTATCTACAGATATTATTGCCATTTCTGCACCAGCAAAAAAAGCATTAATCAAAGTAAGAAAAGCTATTAATATTAATTGGCCTATAAAAGAATTATTGGAACCAATACTCATTTTTTACCACCTGACCTTATAAATAATTATATTACTAATATACCCATTTACAAAACTTTCAACAAAATAGGATTTCAATGACAATTGATTATATAATATGGTATCATAATAATTGTTAAACCATTTAATTTATTCTGATAATTTTAGGAGGTCATATTTTGTATAGTGAATATTTTGATATCGCCCATAGAAATTTAAGAGATACAATAAAGCACAGAATTCTGAATATAGATGGTGGAAAAATATTGGAAAATAAAGATTTTTTATTATTTACAATAGGAGTTCCATCAAATGATAGTCATTTAAATGGATGCTTGTCTTTTAATGATGAGGCCTATGATAGTACCTTTATAGAAGCTATGAGGTTTTTCAAAGACTTAAGCTTTGGTTTTTCATTTTGGATAAGAGAAGGTATGGATAATAAATTAGAAAATCTTTTAAAAGAAAAAAATTATGAACCTAAGAGAAAGACAGGCTCCTCCTTAATGGTAACAAAAACCAGAATAGAAGATTCCTCTTTACCTCCAGGCTATGAGCTTAAAGAAGTAAAAAGTTTAGATTATCAACAGGATTTAAAAAATGTTATAAAGGAAGCATTTGAAAAAGAAGACCCAGTATTAGATGTAATGTTTTCTTCAAAAGAAAATCTTTTTTCAGAAAAAGTAAAGTCGTTTTTAATATTTAATGATAAAGGGAAAGCTGTGTCTGCTGCTATTACATCAGTTACATCTGATTCAGCAGGAATATATTATGTAGCAACTTTGGAAGAAGAAAGATCTAAGGGACTTGGGAAAGCTATAACAAAAGCATCTACTAATATTGGTTTTGATTTAGGTAAAGATATGGTAATACTTCAAGCTTCCCCTCTGGGAGAATATGTATATAAAAAGCTTAATTATGAAAAAATTGGTGTTTATATGTCCTATGGTGTAAATTATAAATAGAATAATATGATTGTAAATTTTTAAAAACTAACAAAAAGATCTCTAAGAACAGTCTTAGAGAACAAATTTGTATCTATTAATTATACTTCATTATAAACGTGCTGTGGTTTCTAAGCTTTAACTTTATAAATTGTCTATGGTAGAAAGTACTTCCTTGAAATCAGGAATTTCTGATATTTCGTAAACCTTTACCCACTGTACTTTGCCTTCTTCGTCTATTAATATATTTGCTCTTTTAGAAGCATTTATTTCATCATAAAATATGCCAAAAGATTTTGCTACTTCTCCCAAAGGATTATAGTCTGATAGCATTTTTAATTTTGCTATATTGATTACTTTTGCCCAAGCTGACTTAGAGTGTTCTTGGTCCACATTAATTCCTAATGGTACAATATTTTTATCTATGAAACTATCATAGTTGAGCTCCAAAGCTCTCATATGGTCTAGTCAACCTGCTGTCCATGCCAATGGATGAAAAGATAGTAAGACCCTTTTCCCTTTAAAATCCTTTAGACTTACTTCTTCACCATTTTGATCTTTTAAAGTAAAGTCTTTAGCTTTTTCTCCTTTTTTTATTAAATCGTTCATTTTATATCTCCTCCTATGGATTACATACCCTAGAAGACCAAAATTAATCTAGTTAATTTGAGGAAAAATTTTCAGAAAGGGTATTCAAATTGTACATTTTCTATCTTTATTCCATTACAAGTAAGGTTACACTTTCAATATGAGCAGTATGAGGAAACATATCTACTGGTTGTACTTCTTTTACCATATAACCATTTTCAACTAATATTTTTAAGTCTCTAGCTAAAGTAGTTGGATTACATGATACATATACTATTCTTTCTGGCTTAATGCTGATTATTGCATCCAATACTCTTTTATCACAGCCCTTACGCGGTGGATCAACTATTACTTTATTAGCTTCTACACCTCTAGTAATTAAATAAGGTAACGTTTCTTCTGCTTTTCCAGTAATAAATTCTATATTATTAATTTTATTTAATCTGGCATTTGTTCTAGCATCTTTTATAGATTCTTCAGCTATTTCTACACCATAAACTCTTTTTACATGATTTGCAATATAAATAGAAATAGATCCTATACCACAATACAAATCTAATACTATATCTTCTTTATCTACATCTAAATATTCTTTAGTCTTTTCATATAGGACCAGTGCCTGATCTCTATTGGTTTGAAAAAATGAATTTGGAGAAATACTAAATTTGTAGGCTCCTATATAGTCAATTATTTTATCCTTACCAAAAATCTTTTTATATCTTTTACCATAGGTGCCTCCATAATCCATCTTGTTTACATTATGATAAAGACTTATAACTTGCTTTAGATTATCGGAAAAAGAGCTGACTAATTCTAGTTGGTTAGGAAGTTCATTGCTTCTAGTTACTAATATGACCATAGCCTCATTATCCTTATTAATTCGGATACCTATATGCTTTAAAATACCTGTTTTAGTTTTCTTATTATAAGGAGGGATACTATATTCTTTTATCCATTGTCTAATTAATTTTATTATTTCATTTCCTATTTCTGGATGTAATATACTTTCTTCCATATCTACTATATCATTACTATTAATTTCATAGAAGCCTATTACAGTTTCTCCATCTCTTATACCTATTGGTACTTGAGTGTGATTTCTATACCTAAATGGATTGGACATGCCTATAATAGGGTGTACTTTCACCTCTTTTAATCCACCTATTTTTTCTAAATCTGTTTTTACTTTATTTGTTTTCCATTCTAATTGTTCTATATAATCGTAATCTATAAATGGTATTCCACCTTTAGATTCGGTTATTTCAAAATCTAATTTGATTCTATCCTTTGATGGCTCTATAATATTAATAACTGTTCCAGTACAGTAACTCTTTTTGACCTCATTAATCTCTACTTGAACCTGATCTCCTATTAAGCCACCGGATGCAAAAATTGCAATATTATCTACTTTTAAAATACCATTACCTTCATGAGTAAAATCAACTATTTTTCCTTCAACTATATCTCCTAATTTTAATTCCATATGCTACCTCCAATGTTACTTATTTAATAAATTTACATTAACATATTCTTAACTGTATATTTGTTTTTTTTATTCCTAATTTTATTATGTTAAATCTTTAATCCATTTTTTAGACAAAACTCTTGGTAAAGCGAAAGCAGCTTTCACGATTTCTTCTGAAGAAATTAATAGCATTACTAAGTATACAGGCCATTTAAGCACTAAGGCCCCTATAAATGCTAAAGGTACTCCTACTAACCATACCGCTCCCATCTCCAAATACATGGAATAAGATGTATCTCCTCCACCTCTAAGTACTCCTACAATAACTGTGGCATTAAAAGTACGAATGGCAAATATTAGACCCATTATTACCAACATTCTACTGGCTGCTTCATAGACTTCTGGATCTAAGTCTCTAAACAAGCTTAAGGTTAAACCTGGTGTTACAGCCATTATTAATCCTAAAAATAAGCCTGCAAATGTAGCCATGCTTAAAAACATAATAGCATAATTATAAGCTTCTTCCTTTTCTCCTGCACCTATTTTACTTCCAATCATTACGGTACTAGAATTAGCAAGCCCCCTAACTATTACAAAGAAAATATTTTGTATTGTTGTTACAATTTGCACTGCAGCTGTTGCTTCTACTCCAATTCTAGCATAAGCTATGGCATACATTATTTGTCCTAGGGACCAAAATCCTTCATTTATTATTACAGGGTAAGTAGTTTTTAAATATCTTTTTACAAAAACCCTATCCCAGTCTAACAATTCTTTTAATGTTGCAGATAATGGACCTGGAGTTCTATATACAGTATAAAGTATAAATATAATTTCAACGATTCTAGCGATTAATGTACCTATTGCAGCACCTTTTACTCCCATAGGTGAAAACCCTAATTTACCAAATATTAAAACATAATTAAAAAAAGTATTTGTTAAAAATGATATTATAGATACTTGAAGAGGTACTGCAGGTCTGCCAGTGCTTCTTAGTGCAACATTATATGCAAAGCTTATGGCTGTAATTAGGTAAGACAATGAAACTATTCTTAAATAATCAGTTCCTAGTTTAATTACTTCTGCATCTTTAATAAATATTCCCATAATAAACTCAGGAAAGAAAAATCCAGCTATAGTAAATATAATACCCGTGAATGCGCTAATAGATAGGGCTAGTCCTAAGACTTTTCTAATGCTTTTTATATCTTCCCTACCCCAAAATTGGGAAATAAATATAGATGAACCACTATTAATACCAAATGAAATTAGTATATAAAAAAAGAATACCTGATTTGCCAGCCCTACAGCAGAAATACTTGCTTTCCCAAGACTACTAATCATTAAGGTATCCACCATATTCAGTGAAGATGATACTAAGTTTTGTAATGCAATAGGTACTGCTATTGCCATCATTGATTTTAAAAATACTTTGTCTTTCCAAAATTTCATATGTAACCTCCTGCAAAAAATGTAAAACGTTCTATATGTAGCTATATAATAATAGCATATAAGAACGTTTTTGTATACATTGATAAATATTTGACGGAATTTTTTAAAGCCTTTTTAAGCCTTAATTCTTTTATTTTAAACTTATTCCATCCTTTTTTATATCAATTATTTTTTCTTTATAAAGTTTGCCTATTGCTCTTTTAAAACCAGCTTTACTCATTTTTAATTCTTTATTAATTTCATCTGGTGAGCTTTTGTCGTGTAAGTTTAAGCTGCCACCTTTTTCTTTCAATTTTGCTACTATTAATTTTGAATCTGAATCCATTTGAATATAGTCTCTATCCCTTAAACTTAAGTCTAGTTTACCATCTTCTAATACTTTGTTGATTCTTACCTCTACAACTTCTCCTACTTCATATACACCTAATATTTCTTTTTTTGGTATTAATCCTTCATACTTATCATCAACTGCAACAAATGCACCAATATCTCTATTTAAACTATATATTGTTCCTGTTGTTATATTATTTTCTTTATATGGTGAATCTGTTCTTAGCAAGTTTCTAACCTTCATAGTAGCACAAAGTCTATCGGATTTATCCAAATAAACTCCAACTAAATATTGCTTGCCTTTTTCTACTGAGCCTACAGTTTCGGCAAAGGGTAAAAATAGGTCTTTTTCCAATCCCCAATCTAAGAAAGCTCCTACTTTAGTAGTATCTGCTACAGATAAATGACCCATCTGTCCTACAGTAAGTCTTGGTCTTCTAGTAGTAGATATGATTCTATCTTTAGAATCTCTATATACAAATACCTCTACTATATCTCCAATACTGGCATCCTTTGGTACTTGTAACTTTGGTAACAATACATCATCACTTTCTGAATCCTCTACATTCAGATAGGCTCCAACTGCTGCAAATCTTTTTATTTCTAATTCTTGTATTTCTCCAAGTTTTATCATAATACACCTTCTTTATATTATTATATTCTCGGAACGGTGAGGGCACCGTTCCCTACAATCCTTTTGTCACACTTTACAGTCAAAAGAGGAGATCCTTCAATTGTAATGTTTATATTGTCCGTTTCAGGATGACAAAATCAAATAAATATTAAAATTTTAATTTTGATAGTGCATCTGCTAAGTCTGTGTTTAATGGTTCATTTTTACTCTTTTTTTGATCTTTTAGGAATCTAGAAACCTCTGCTTTATTCACACCGGATTTTTGCTTGCTTCTTCTTTCGTTCCAAGTGCTTAATTTTTCTCTGAACCCACAAGAGCATGCAAACATTTGTCCGTCTCCTTGGCCTCTTAACTCTAATTTCTTTTTACAATTAGGACATCTGGCATTAGTTGTTTTAGAAATTGAAACTCTATGTCCACACTCTCTATCTTGACAAACATACATTTTGCCTCTTTTACTATTGACTTCTAACATAAACTTTCCACAATCAGGGCATTTAGTTCTAGTTATATTTTCATGTCTAAATGTTTGTGAACTAGATTTTATTTCTTTAACTATTTTCTTGGAATAATCTTTCATTTCATTGACAAATGCTCCTCTAGTCAATTTACCTTGCTCAATTAATCCTAATTTTTTTTCCCACTGAGCTGTTAGGGCTGGTGATTTTAAATCTTCTGGTACTAATTCTAATAATTGCTTTCCCTTACCTGTAACAAGAATATCTTTGCCTCTATTTTCTATTAAAAAAGATTTAAAAAGCTTTTCGATAATATCTGCACGAGTGGCTACAGTTCCTATTCCACCAGTATCTCCCAATATTCTTGCTAATTCTTTGTTTTGCTCTTCCATATATTTAGCTGGATTCTCCATGGCACCTAACAAAGTTCCTTCATTTATATAAGCAGGTGGCTTGGTTTTGCCTGTAGTTTGATTAAGAGATATTACTTTTATAGAATCTCCCTTTTTTATTAAAGGTAATAATTGATCTCTTAAATCATCTTCACCATCTTCGTCCTCTTGAATATTTAAATATACTTCTTTCCAACCATCTTTTATTATTCTTTTACCTTTGGCTGTAAAATTTTCTTCTCCAATTTTTGCATTAATAGTAGTTTGCTCAAATTCGAATGGTGGATACAGCACTGCTAAAAACCTTTTAACTACTAAATCATAGACTTTTCTTTCATTATTATTTAATTCAGACAGTCTAACTCTTTCTTCTGTAGGTATAATAGCATGATGATCTGTTATTTTTTTATTATCAACAAAGCTCTTATTTGTTAATATGGGTCTACTTAATACTTTTTGTGCAAATTTAGAATAAGGTGATATATTAATAGCTTTTACCCTATCTTCCAATGTATTTATCATATCTGTGGATATAAATTTAGAATCTGTTCTTGGGTATGTTAATATTTTATGTCTTTCATAGAGACTTTGCATACAAGATAAAGTTTCTTTTGCTGAAAAATTGAAAATCCTATTAGCATCTCTTTGCAATTCAGTTAAATCATATAAACCTGGTGCAGTATTTCTCTTAAGAGATTTATTAACCTCTACTACTTTGACATCTTTGCCTTTTAATGATGCTAATATTTTATCTATATTAGCTTTATCAAAGTTTCTAGTATTGTTATTTTTATCTTTCCATAAAAGTTTTAATTCTTTTGTATTAGCTTCAATTCCATAGTAATCCTTTGGTTTAAAGTTTTTTATTTCTTCTTCTCTTTTAGCAATAATTGTAAGAGTAGGTGTTTGAACTCTACCACAAGATAGTTGGGAATTATATTTCACTGTTAGAGCTCTAGTTGCATTTAAACCTACTAGCCAGTCTGCTTCTGCCCTGCCCTGGGCTGACTCATAAAGATTTTCATAGGCTCTTCCATCCTTTAGGTTATTAAATCCATCTTTTATTGCCTTATCCGTTACTGAGGATATCCATAGTCTTTGAATTGGTTTTTTTATTTTAGCCATTTCAATTATCCATCTTGCCACTAGTTCACCTTCACGACCAGCATCTGTAGCTATAATTATTTTATTAACATCTTTTCTTTGCATTTGAGCTCTTACTGCATAATATTGTTTTGAAGTTTGTTTTATCACTACTAACTTTGTTTCATTAGGTAGCATGGGTAAATCTTCTAAATTCCATGTTTTATATTTCTTATTATATTCCTCAGGATCTGCAAGTGTGACTAAATGACCTAGGGCCCAAGTTACAATATATTTATCCCCTTCTATAAATCCGTTTCCTTTTTTATGGCAGTTTAAAACCCGAGCAATATCTCTTGCAACAGAGGGTTTTTCTGCTAATACTAACATTTTACTCATAAAAACATCCTTTCTATATGACAACGAACAACTAACAGCTAACAGTGAACAGTTAAAAGACAAAGTCAAAAGAGTCGATCCTTCGAATGCAAGGTTTATACTGTCCGTTTCAGGATGACAATTTGAAATTTAATATTTTCTGTTGTTCACTGTTCATTGTTCACTGATTCTCTATTTCTTCTTCCAATTCAGTCAAGTATATCCATCGTTCCATTTTGTCCTCTAATTGCTTTCCTATCTTTTCTTTTTCTTCTAACAATTGTTCTAATTTAGTGTAGTCCGTTGCTGATTTATCTATTTCAATGTGGATTTCTTCTATTTTGCTTTCTAATTCCATTATATCATGGTCTATTGAGTCCCATTCTCTTTGTTCATTAAAGGTAAATTTCAAAGCTCTTGTTGAGATTCTCTTTTTTTCTTTTTTTACAGTTTCTTCTTCTATTTCTTGTTCTTCTTGTTTCTGAGATTTGAAATATTGGTAGTTTCCTGTATATTGTCGAATTTTGCCATGACCTTCAAATACAAATACTTTTTCTACTATTTTATCTAATAAGTATCTATCATGAGATATTATGATTACTGCACCTTCAAATTCTTCAATATAATCTTCTAATATAGCTAAAGTTTGAATATCTAGATCATTAGTAGGTTCATCTAGCAAAAGGATATTTGGAGATTCCATTAAGACTCTAAGTAAATGTAGTCTTCTTTTTTCTCCACCAGAAAGCTTTCCTATAGGGTTCCATTGCAAGTCTTTTGGAAACATAAATCGTTCCATCATTTGCCCTGCAGTAATTTTAGAACCATCTGAAGTTGTTACAAATTCTCCACCTTCTTTTATATAATCTATCCCTCTTTGCTTATGATCTAAATGGGCTGTTTCTTGGGAAAAAACTCCTAGTTTAACTGTTTCACCACAGTCAACATTGCCAGTATCAGGATCTAATTGCCCTGAAATAATGTTCAACAAGGTTGATTTACCCAATCCATTAGCTCCTAATATACCTACTCTATCATCCCTTAAAATAGTGTAAGAAAAGTTATCGATTAGTTTTATCCCATCAAAGGATTTGGATATATTATTTATTTCTATTATTTTTCTACCTAGTCTAGATGTTCCAACTGAGATATCTATTTTTTCATTTGATAAATCTAAAGCGCTGTCTTCTAACTTATGAAATCTATCAATTCGTGCCTTTTGCTTAGTAGATCTTGCTTTTGCTCCTTGTTTCATCCAAGCTAATTCCTTTTTATAAAGGGCTTTTCTCTTGTTTTCTTCACCCATTAAAATATCTTCTCTTTCCATTTTCCTTTCAAGAAAGTAGCTATAGTTTCCTTCGTAGGTATGAAGACTTCCCTTGTCTAGTTCTATTATTTTGTTTACAATTCGGTCTAAGAAATATCTATCATGAGTTATCATTAGTAGAGCGCCTTTCCTATTTAAAAGATAGTCCTCTAACCAATCTATAGTTTCATTATCCAAATGGTTTGTAGGTTCATCAAGGATTAGTAAGTCTGAAGGATTAATAAGAGCAGAAGCCAACATTACTCTTTTCTTTTGGCCTCCTGATAAATTATCCATTACTTCATTAAAATTATGAATTCCTAATTGGGTAAGAACAGATTTTGCTTCACTTTCTAAGTCCCAGCCATTTATGGAATCCATTTCCACAGATAAATGGATTATCTCATCTTTTGAAGTCTTAGGATTATTTATAGCTTCCTCGTATTTTCTAATTACCTTCATGTTATCTGAAGTGCCTTTAAAGACTTGTTCTATAACCTTTGCTGTTGGGTCAACATTTATATTTTGTGCTAAATATTCAATATTAATATTATTAGCCATAATAATTCTACCAGAATCTGCTTCTTCAATATTAGTTAATAATTTTAATAAGGTAGTTTTGCCTGTCCCATTTATCCCTATTAATCCAATCTTATCACCTTGATTAATCCCAAAACTAATATTATCTAAAAGTAATCTTTCTGTATATTGTTTTGAGATATTTTCTATATTAAGTAAAATCAACTTATGCACCTTCTTTTCTAGTTCTCTTTTTATTATAACATAAAAAACAGCCTATTATTAGGCCGTCTTAATATTTTAACTGTTGTTCACTGTTAGTTGTTCCCTGTTCACTATGTTTTCATCTCTATCCTTCCACTTACCTCGTCTATATACCCAGAATCCATATATACATACAATTAAATTGCTAAAACTCATAGAGAACCATATTCCTGATGATCCCATATTGGTATAGTTTTTAAATATTAATATCATAGGAATTCTTACAAACCATAGTCTACCGATTTCCATAATCATAGAATATTTGGTTTTCCCTGATCCTTGAAAAACTCCCTGAAACACACTAAACAAGCCCATTAAAGGTTGAGAAAAGGAAATATACCTTAAGTATGCTATTCCTTCAGTTATTACCAAAGGGTCATCTTTAGATTGGATAAAAAAATCAATGATCTGTTGATCAAACAACAACAAAAATCCACAGCCTATTAATCCTGCCACAGAAGTTATTTTAGCAGCTTTATGAAAAGATGCCACTACTCTGTCCATTTGTCCAGCTCCAATGTTTTGTCCTATTATTGCAGTAAGAGCAGTACCTATTCCCATTGCAGGTTGCATGATTAATGAAGTTACCCTATTTACCATACCAAATGCTGCAACTGTAGCTGTACCATATGAAACTACAAAACCATTTAAGACTATGAATCCAATAGCAGCTCCTGCTTGACCTATTGAGGCTGGAAACCCAACTTTAAAAACCCTTTTTAATATATCTTTATTAAATTTAAAGCCTCTAAAATTTGGCTTTAGTTTATTATCCCCATTATATATCATATAAATTCCCACAATGGCAAGTAATGCTCTAGATAATAATGTAGCCCAAGCTGCTCCTGCTATACCCATTTTAAATGTGAAAATAAAAATAGGATCCAATATAATATTTAATATTGCGGCTCCACCACTTAATATAGTTGGTGTCACTGTATTTCCTTGGGAATTCATAATTGAATTAATATTAAAGAATAAAAATAAAAAAGGCATATCAAGAAATGTTATCCTAAGATATATATTACCTAAAGTTGCTAGGTCTCCTGTTGCACCCATAGCCTTAATTAATAAGGGGCTTACCATTACTCCTATTACAGTGAATAAGACTGACATTATCATGGATATAGCCATTATTTGATTTGTATATTCTTTGGCCTCTTTAATTTTACCTCCACCTACAAGTTGAGATAATAGGGAAGTTCCAGCTATTGATACACCAATTCCCAAAGATATAAATAAAAAGTTAATTGGCCAAACAAAAGCTGTAGCTGCAAAGTGAACTGATGACAATTTACTTACCCATATACCATCAACTAAGTTAAATAGAGTCTGAATCAGACTATTTATCATTATAGGAATAGATAATGTAACCAATGCCTTTGTTATATTTCCATTTAAAATTAATTCTGTTTTATCATGTCTTCCCATCTTATCACCTTTTTTACATATTTCGAGTCACTAAAGGTATTATACTATTATTTTTATATATTTACAATAAGAATTTTTCCCAAAATTAAGCCCAAGATTCTTCCAAATTCAGAATCTTGGGCTTAAAGATTCGGGCGACCAAAGGTAATCCCCTACCATTAATTTTTTTCTTTTAATTGTGAATTGTGCATTGTACATTGTCAATTAATTAAAGTACTCTAGCTTCACCATTATAAACCTGGCCTGTAGCACTATCTACCGTAACTATATCTCCATCCTTTAGTATCTCAGTTGCATTTGCTGCACCTACTATAGTTGGTATATTAAAGTTTAAACCAACTATTGCTCCGTGGGAAGTTAATCCACCTTCAACTGTTACTATAGCTGAGCTTCTTTCAATAAATCTTATCATATCTTTGTCTGTACTATTACATACAATAATATCTCCTTCTTGGAACTTTCTTAATAATTCTTCTTCAGTATTCCCTACACAAACTCTACCTGAAATTGAAGCCGTACCAATCCCTGTTCCATTTAAAAGTATTTTGCCTATGGTATGAACTTTTATTAAGTTTGTAGTACCGGATAAACCTGCTGGAATTCCTGCTGTAATCACTACTAAGTCACCCTCTTCTACGTATTCACAATTCATTGCTGCACTTATAGAGTTATCTATTACATCATCAGTAGTCAAACTTTCTGGTGCTATAACAGGGTATACTCCCCATTCTAGAGATAATCTTCTCATAACTTCTTGAGTAGTAGTAACTGCTATAATAGGCGCTTTAGGTCTGAATTTACTAACTGCACTGGCAGTATGTCCTGAAGATGTAGCTGTTATTATTGCTGCAGCCCCTAAATCTTGCGCTGTATAGCAAGTAGCTTTACTAATTGCATTTGTTGTTGTGATTTCTGATCTATTTGATTTCAACTTTAATAGTTCTGGGTAATTTAAAGATTCTTCTGTTCTAATTGCAATATTATACATAGTTTTAACTGCTTCAACAGGATACTTACCTGCTGCGGTCTCTCCACTTAACATAATAGAGCTACTTCCATCTAAAATAGCATTTGCAACGTCAGTAACCTCAGCTCTTGTTGGTCTAGGATTTCGCATCATAGAATCCAGCATTTGGGTTGCTGTAATTACTGGTTTACCTGCTATGTTAGCCTTGGATATTAATTGTTTTTGTACTAATGGCATAACTTCAGTTTCTATCTCTACGCCTAAATCTCCACGTGCAACCATTATACCGTCAGAAGCAGCAATTATTTCATCTATATTGTCCACGCCTTCTTGGTTTTCAATTTTAGAAATAATATCTATGTCTTGACCATTATTATCTTCTAATATTCTTCGTATATCAATAACATCCTGTGCTTTTCTAATAAAAGATGGAGCTATGAAATCTATTCCATTTTCAATACCAAATATTATGTCTTTAACATCTTTTTCAGTAATTGCAGGAAGATTGATTTTTACACCTGGAACATTTACACCTTTATGATTGCTAAGAGTTCCTCTATTTATAACTTCACATTTAATATCAGTTCCCTCTATTATTTCTAGTACTTTTAATTCTACTAGTCCATCATCTATTAATATTCTATCCCCAGGAACTACATCCTTTGGCAGGTCTTTATAGCTTTGATTTACAATGTTGTTATCTCCAAGAATGTCTCTAGTTGTAACTGTAAAAATTTGGCCTTGCTCTACCTCTACTGACTTATTTTTAAAATCTCCTAATCGGATTTCAGGGCCCTTTGTATCTAGCATAATACCTATAGGTAAATTCACTTCTTCTCTAACCTTTTTAATCTTTTCTATTCTAGCTTTATGTTCTTCGTGGTTGCCATGTGAAAAGTTTAGTCTACATACGTTTAATCCAGTTAAAAATAATTCTTTTAAAATTTCTTCTGTTTCTGAAGCTGGTCCTATGGTACAAACTATTTTTGTTTTTTTCATCATATAATATCCCTCCTAAATTGATAGTATCTTTGCATTATTATACATTTCCATGTCAAATACTTTTTCTGCTTTTAAAGCTTCAGTTATATCTAGATCTAAAACTTTATTACACTTAATGCCAATGGCTCTACCAGATTTGTTAGCTAATAATAGTTCTATAGCTTTTCTGCCCATTTCAGAGGCTAATATTCTGTCAAAAGAAGTAGGTGTTCCACCTCTTTGAATATGCCCTAATATGGTTACCTTTGTTTCTGTATCCGTGGTTTCAATAATACTATTGGCTATTTCATATGCATCTCCAACACCTTCAGCCAATACTATAATATGGTGCAATTTTCCTCTATTTCTTCCTTGCATAACTTTTCTACATACTTCATCTATATTAAATTCTACTTCAGGTACTATTATACTTTCTGCTCCACCTGCTAAACCAGCATAAAGAGCTATATCTCCACAATGTCTTCCCATTACTTCAACTACATTTGCTCGACCATGTGAACTAGAAGTATCTCTTAGTTTTCCTATTGCTTCTACTACTGTTTCAACAGCAGTAAAAAAACCTATACTATAATCAGTATAATTTAAATCATTATCAATGGTGCAAGGTATACCTATAGTTGGAATGCCTGCATCTGATAGAGCCTTTGCACCTTTAAAAGTACCATCTCCACCTAATACAACAAGTCCATCTATACCAAATACTCCCAGTACATTTAGAGCTTTTTTGAATCCTGCTTCAGTTTCAAACTCATCAGATCTAGCAGTTTTAAGTACAGTTCCACCTCTATGAATTATATCTGCCACTGAAGAAACATCCATATCATCTATATCCCCAGTAATTAAACCATTAAATCCTTGTCTAATACCCATAATTCTTAAATTATTATATATTCCCGTACGAACTACTGCTCTTATTGCAGCATTCATTCCAGGAGCATCTCCTCCACTAGTGAGGATTCCGATTGTTTTCATATTTACCTCCCATATGTGTTTATAATATACCTAGTTCCATCATAGCCATTTGAACATCTTGGGATTCAAAACTAGGTGCTAATATTTCATAAAGTTCATCTTCTCCATCTTGACCAAACAATCTATGTTTAACTAGAAATCCTTCTTTTGCAAGTTTATCTACTATTTCTTTGGAATGTTCATATCCTGTAGCAACATAAATTGTGGTCCACATGCTAATTCCTCCTTACACAATATTAATATTATACCACATCATAGAAACATTTACATATTTCTAACTTAATTTTACAGAATCTTGACCTAATAAGTCTTGTAATTCACTTACTAATTCATTGTTTTCATCACAAATCCATAAGGATCTATCAGCTACTATCATTTTGTTTTGCTTTTCTAAATATACATAAACAGGTATATCTCCTGTGTATCTTTTCAAAATAGGTTTAATTTCTTCAAATATCTGTTCATTTTTATCTTTTGCGATTTTTAGATAAATTTTTTCCATTTTATATTGTTTTAATTCTCTGATTTTCTCGCAAATAATCTTTGGTTCTTCAACCTCTGACATACTAAGCCTTCCATCTATTACAACTAATCCATCTTCAATTAAATATGGATTAAATTTATCATAGGTCTGAGGAAATACTATACATTCAATAGAACCATATAAGTCTTCTATTGTAATAAATGCCATCATATTATTATTTTTTGTAATCATATTTTTCTTTTCTACTATTATACCACCTATAGTTACTCGATCTCCATCTTTTGGTCCTTTAACCACTACAGTTGATTCGCTTAAATCTTCTGTTAGTTCCACAGTAGTAATATTAGAAATCCTCTTTAATTCTTTAGCATATGGCTCTAAGGGATGCCCTGAAATATATATACCCAACATTTCTTTTTCCATAGATAATAAAGTTTTTTGAGGAAATTCTTTTAAATCTGGTAAATTATCACTTTTAATACTATTGTCTCCAGTGTCAAATAATGAAAATTGTCCCTCCAAATTTCGTTTCCTATCAGCATGGATACCATCAATGGTTTTTTCAAATACAGCCAAGTATTGGGTCCTATTATTTCCCAGGCTATCTAAGGCACCACATTTTATAAGACTTTCTACAGCTCTTTTGTTCATAGCTGTGGAGTCTACCTTTTCAATTCTTTCAATAAAGTCAGTAAATCCAATAAAGTGACCATCTTCTCTAGCTTTTACAATAGCCTTAATGAAATTTTCCCCTACGTTCTTTACAGCTGTAAGACCAAACCTTATTTCGTTTCCTGAAGCCGTAAATTTACTAAAGGAGGTATTTATATCCGGTGGTAACATTTCTATACCTAGTCTTTTACATTCTTGGATATATAATGAAACTGAGGCTGTACTACCCATCTGAGAAGATATTTGTGCTGCCATAAATTCTACTGGATAGTAATGTTTTAACCAGCCTGTTCTATAGGCTACTACAGCGTAGGCTGCTGAGTGAGATTTATTAAATGCATAATTTGCAAAATCTATCATAAGGTCATAAATCTTTGAAGCAGATTTTTCATCTACTCCATTTCTAATGGCTCCTGGAACTACTATATTATCATTTTCATCTACTTGACCATAGATAAAATTCTTCCGCTCTTTTTCCATTACATCCATTTTTTTCTTTCCCATAGCCCTACGGACTAAATCCGCTTGTCCTAGGGAATACCCACCAATATCTCTTACTATTTGCATAACTTGTTCCTGATATACAATACAACCATAGGTAACGTCAAGGATATGTTCTAATTTAGGATGTATATATTCTATTAGGCTATTATCATGTTTGCAGGCTACAAAGGTAGGAATCTGATTCATTGGCCCAGGTCTATATAGAGAGTTTGCTGCTATTAAGTTTTCAAACACATTTGGTTTAAGTTCTTTTAAGAATGCTCTCATTCCAGGGCTTTCAAATTGAAATATACCTAAGGTTTCTGCTCTAGCAAACATTTCTAATACATCCCTATCCTCATAAGAGATTTTTTTAAAGTCTACTATAATTCCATGATTTTCTTCTATAAGCTTTACTGCATCCCTAATAACAGTTAGGGTTCTTAAGCCTAGGAAGTCCATCTTTAATAATCCTAATTCTTCTAGTTCGTTCATATTATATTGAGTTGTTATAGAATCTCCATTCCTTAGTAATGGAACATATTTTGTAATTGGTTCTTTAGAGATTACTACTCCAGCAGCATGGGTAGATGTATGTCTTGATAGTCCTTCTACAGCTATGGCTATGTCTATTAGGTTTCTTACTTCATCATTGTTATCATACTCTTCTTTTAATGTTTTATTAACTTCTAAAGCTTTTTCTATGGTCATACCTAAATCACCAGGTATTAATTTTGCAATATAGTCAACCTGTCCATAACCCATATTTATAGCTCTGCCTACATCTCTTATAGCTCCTTTTGCTGCCATTGTTCCAAAAGTAGCAATTTGGGCTACCTTATCAGCACCATACTTTTCTATTACATATTGAATTACCTCTTCTCGTCTTTCATAACAAAAGTCTATATCTATATCAGGCATTGTAATTCTTTCAGGATTTAAAAATCTTTCAAATAGCAAACCATATTCTAATGGGTCAATATCTATAATGTCTAAACCATAAGATATTATAGATCCTGCTGCTGAACCTCTTCCCGGTCCAACCATTATATTATTGTCTTTTGCATATTTAATAAAATCCCAAACAATTAAAAAGTAATCTATAAATCCCATATGGACGATGGTCTTAAATTCATAATCAAATCTATCTTGGATTTCTTCAGTTATAATCTTGTACTTTTCTTTTACACCTTCAATTGCTAGCTTATATAAGTATTCCCTATTTGTATAACCTTCTGGAAGCTTGAATTCTGGCAAATGAAGATTGCCAAATTCTAACTCCACATTGCATCTTTCACCAATAAGGACTGTATTTTTTAAAGCATCAGTATATTCTCCAAAAAGATAGGTCATTTCAGCCGGCGACTTTAAATAAAATTCTTCTGTAGGAAACTTCATTCTATTTTTTTCATCTACTGTTTTCCCAGTCTGAATGCATAATAGTACATCGTGAACTAGGGCATCTTCTTTTCTTAAATAATGAACATCATTGCTACATATTAGCCCAATACCTAGTTCTTCACTAAGCTTGACTAAAGCTTTATTTACTTCTATTTGTTCTTCTATACCATGGTTTTGTAATTCTAAAAAAAAGTTATCCTTACCAAAAATATCTAAATACTTTGCAGCAATTTCTTTTGCCTTATTATAGTTATTATCTAATAAATATTGTTGAACTTCCCCACCAAGACATGCAGATAAAGCTATAATACCATGAATATTTTCTCTTAATATATGGTGGTCTATTCGAGGTTTATAATAAAACCCATTTACATATGCCTCTGAGACTATCTTCATAAGGTTCTCATAACCTTGGTTGTTTTCCGCTAATAGGACTAAGTGATAATTATTCTTATCTTTTGCTTCTTTTTCTGTATATTTATTCATTGCTACATAGACTTCTGACCCTATTATTGGCTTGATTCCATGTTTCTTGGCTTCCTTATAAAATTGTATAACTCCAAACATAGACCCATGGTCAGTAATAGCCACAGCTTCCATTCCTAAATCTTTAGTTTGCTTTACCAAATCCTTAATTCTAATGGACCCATCTAACAAACTATATTCTGTATGAACATGTAAGTGAACAAATTTATCTTTATAAGTCATTTTATAATTCCTCTCTTGGATTAATATCTTTATTTTACCACATATTCTAAAAAGATTCTAAAAAAAAAGCTCCACTAAGTGGGGCTTTATTACATTTTATTTATAACATTTGAAATAAGGGAAAAATCAATTACTCTAAAATCATCTAATATACGTTCTGTCCAATTTGGTGTCTGCTTATCATTTAAAAATTTTCTAGCTGTTAATATGCTTTCTTCAACAATCATTAAACCTCTGGTATCTAATTCACTTTTATTATCAGATAATAATATACTTTTGTAAGGGGTTTCATTTGGTTTTACACTTCCGGATAAGGGATGAGTAAGTAAGCCATATCCTTCATGTATTTTATTTCTTACCATTTCTAATATACCTACATAATTAAATTCTTCATCATATATTACTTCTAGCTGGTCTTTATATTTTTCATATACTAATTTATTATTTGTTATTAAAATAGTCATTATATTACCTTAAACTCATTTTTGATTAAATCATTTAAAGCTTCCAAGGCTTCCTTTGAGTCTATTCCTTTCGTTGAAATAATTATTTCTTCTCCATGAAATGCTCCCAGAGACATAATACCTATAATACTTTTACCATCAACTTTTCTTCCATGTGCTTCAAGCCAAATATCACTTGAAAACTTACTAGCTAGTTGAACAAATATGGCTGCTGGTCTAGCATGTAAACCCTCTTCATTCATTAGCTTTATAGATATGTTTTCCATTTATTTTACCCCTTTCAATTTATCTGCTAATTCTTCTATTTTTCTAAATCTATGATTTATCCCTGATTTACCAACAGGTGGGTCTAGCATCAATCCTATTTCTTTAAGGCTTGCATCAAAATTTTCTAATCTTAATTCGGCAACTTCCCTTAAGTTGTTAGACAATTTATTAATTCCCATATATTTATCAATGATTTCTATATTCTCTATTTGTTTTACAGAAGCATTAATAGTCTTGCCTAAATTAGCAGTTTCACAATTAACCAACCTATTAATATTGTTTCTTATATCTTTAAGCACTCTAATATCTTCTAATTTTAATAGTGCTTGATGAGCGCCTATTATATTCAAAACATCTACTATTTGCTCTCCTTCCTTAATATATACTACGTAGTTTTCTTTTCTCTTCACTATTTTTGAATTAAGTCCAAAAGAGTTTATAATATTAGATAAATCTTCTCCATGTTCTTCATAATTAGTTACAAATTCTAAATGGTAGGTTTTTTCAGGATTACTGATAGACCCTCCTCCTAAAAATGAACCTCTGATATAGGCTCTTTTACAACATCTATTCTTTATTATTGACCTAGGCATCTTATAATCTGGATGGAAAATATTGGAACCATGGAGATTAATAAATCCTACATCTACTAATATCTCTTTAGAAGTTTCAATATGGCTAATACCTACTAAATAATTATTATTCTTTTTAAGTTGTCTATTTCTCCTAACCATAACTTCAACATCTGTATCGTAAAGTAATTTAATTATACTAAATATCCTTCTTGCTATAGCTGCATTTTCTGTGTTAAATTTAAGGTTAAATTTATTTTCACCTAGGATTTGAATTGTGCCACACATTCTAACCAGTGCTGAAAGCTCAGCTAATGCACAATGCTCCTTAGCAATTGGGAGTCTAGACAGTTCATTTTTTGCTGTTGATGAAAATGACATAATACCCCCCCTTACTTAAAATATTTCTAAGCCTTTCTGAATTATCTTTTTTTCATCCTCATATCTTACAATCTTTTCTGCTTTATCCCTATGAACATACATTGCATGTACAAAACCTTCTTTCTTTTGAGGAAAACAATCCATATTATGGCTTCTCATTAAAAACCAATGAACAGTCTTGGAAACGATTTCATTTTCTTGCAAATTTTTATAATTATAATGTATTTCACCAATATAATCTAAAATTTCAGCTTTTACTCCAGATTCTTCTAGAACTTCTCTTAAAGCTGTTGCTTCAACTTTCTCATTCTTTTCTATTCTACCCTTTGGAAGAACCCAGTCACCATTATATTTTTTTAACAATAATATGGTGTTCCCAAAGACTACAACACCACCAGCACTTATTTCCACCATATCAATCAACTCCATATAATAAATCCTTTAATATTTACATTATACTATATTTTCTTGTAATTATGTTAACAAAACACCATCAATCTATAAGAATGAAATAAATAGGCCATTCACCTAAATATTTTTCTACCAAAATTTCTCTAATACCCTTTTAATCTGCAGACTATTATCTACACTTATGTGGTGGTTCCATTCATTGGGGAATAATTTTTTGTATCTATAAGTATTGTATCTATCGTCTATTATAAGTAATGCTCCTTTATCCTGCTCTGACCTAATAACCCTTCCTGCAGCTTGAAGCACTTTATTCATTCCTGGATATACATAGGCATAATCAAATCCTGCAATAAAATTATGGTTAAAATACTCTTTAATGATATCCCTTTCAAAGCATATCATAGGCATTCCAACTCCAACTATAATAGCCCCTATAAGTTTTTCTCCAATAAGATCTATTCCTTCTGAAAAGATACCCCCTAAAACAGCAAAAGCTATTACTTCTTCTTCATCAAAATACTTTAAGAAATCTTCTCTCTCCATTTCATTCATATGATTGTTTTGTATTACTAAATTTAAATCTGGGTTTTTCTCTTTAAATATTTCATATACTTTATTCATGTAAACATATGATGGAAAAAACACAAAATAGTTTCCTTTTTTTCCTAAGACAAAGTTATGAATATAATTTACTATTTCTTTATAAGTTTTATCTCTATCTTTATATTTAGTAGAAATTCTATCACCCACTAACAAGGACAGATTTTCACTGGCAAATGGTGAGCTTAATTTTATATGATAATCTTCTTTAGAAGCTCCTAGTAAATCCATAAAATAATCTAGGGGCGTTAAGGTAGCAGAGAATAAGATACTGCCTCTAGATCTTTTTAAGGACTCATGTAATAAATATGATGAATCTACACAATAAATCTTAAATATTATATCCTCATCTTCTACTTTTATATAAGTAACATAATGACTATCGTATAATTCTGAGATTTTAATAAAAGAGATTAAATTAAAATATAGATCTAATACCTTTTCATAGTCCTCATGATTTTTCTCTTGGATTAGCCAAGGCTCAATAAGAGCCATCAAGTTTTTTATTGGAAAATAAAAGTCACTTATTTCTTCCCTTTGGTAATAGTCTTCATTAATATCTAAATCTTTTATTATTTTCTTAAAAATATTTATACTCTTATTTAAACTTTTATGTATTTTTGGATAAGTACTTTTAAATGTGGATTTTAAAGCTTTAAAATCATTTCTATTAATTTCACTAGAAAACATTTCCCTTGATCTATCTACTAAGTTGTGAGCTTCATCAACTAAAAATATATAATTGCCGGCTGCCACATCAAAAAATCTTTTTAAATACACTTGCGGGTCAAATATATAATTATAATCACAAATAATTACATCCGCCCAAAGACATATGTCTAGACTATATTCAAAGGGACATACATTATGCTTTTCTGAATACTGGATTATTATATCACGATTCATTAAGTTCTCATTTTCAAATATGTCCATAATAGCCTGATTTACTCTATCAAAATGCCCCTTTGCATAAGCACAATCTCTAGGATTACATTTTACTTCAGAGTTTAAACATATCTTATCTTTTGCAGTTATTATTACTGTTTTAGCTTGTAAACCTTTATTTGTTAGCATCTCCATAGAGCTAATAGGTACTTCTCTAGTAATAGTCTTAGCTGTTAAATAAAATATTTTAGAAGCAAGATTTTCTCCTATTGCTTTTAAAGCAGGAAACAAGGTGGACATAGTCTTTCCAATGCCAGTAGGAGCTTGAACAAATAGGTTTTTTCTTTCTTCAATAGTCTTATATGCGGCCACAGCTAATTCTCTCTGCCCCTTCCTATATTTCTTGAAAGGAAATTCCATTGCTGTAATAGAATCATCTCGAGTGTTGCCCCAATGGAAGGTAATACTAAACCATTGAATATATTTCTCTACAAGAAAATAAAGGAATTTTTCCAATTCCTCTAAATAATAGTTTCTCTTAAATATCTTTTTCTTTTCTGTTTCAATATGAAAATAAGTAAGTTGAATACTTATATGGCTTAATTCATTTTGGATGCTATAAATATACCCATAGCACATGGCCTGAGCCCAATGAATTTCTCTATAATCTTCTTCTATAGAATCTAAGTCACCTACTGTGCTTTTAATCTCATCTATTATTATTTCCTCTGGTAATATAAATATGCCATCAGCCCGGCCTTCTAATATCAAAGTATAATCTTCATATTCTATATTATGCTTTAAGGTGTATTCAGCTTTGTATTCATCCCCATAGGATTTTTGAACTTTCTGATGAGCTTTTGTTCCTTCTAGAGCTGCAATGTTAGATCTAAAGCTATTGTCTATATCACCTGAACGCATTGCAAAATCGATTAAATTTCTTACAGATATTCTTATTTCTTTATTCATCTATACACTACCTTTTTCTTTTTGCAATATCAATTAAAACACGACTTAATTCTATATTATTGTGTCTTATATAAGTTTTTCTAACATCAATTAAGTTTTCTGCTATTAATTTAATGTCCTTTGACAATAAAAATTGTTGGTCTTCTTTTGATGCCAATATTGGAGATGATCCATCACTTATATACTTATTTAATGTTTCCATAGGTAATTCTTCTATATTTCCTATTACATAATCTAAAAAATCTTCTCTACTATGGTTTAAAATTGCTTTAACATGATCGGATAAAGTAAAATTAGTTGTTTCTCCTGGCTGGGTCATTACATTACATATATATACCTTGGTTGCAGCTGAATTGTAAATATCCTCAACAATATTATTTATTAACAAGTTAGGTATTATAGATGTAAAAAGGCTTCCTGGTCCTAAGACAATTAAATCTGCATCTCTAATAGCATCCACTGCTTCTCTTAATGGGTTAGATAATTTAGGCTCTATAAACATTCTTTTTATTTTTATCCCAGTTTCATTTACAACATCTGGAATTTTTGATTCACCTTCAACTATCATACCATCCTCTAATTCAGCAAAAAGTATTGCATTTTCTAAAGTCATTGGAAATACTTCCCCAGTTACTGCTAATACATTACTGGTTTCTTTTACTGCCATTTCAAAGCTCCCATGTATTTCATTCATAGCTGCCAATAGTAAATTCCCAAAGTTTTGGCCTTTTAGTATTCCATTCTCAAATCTATATCGCAACAATTTTTCCATTGCAGGTTCTGTATTTGCTAAAGCCAACAAACAGGCTCTAATATCTCCTGGTGGTAGCATACCTAAGTCTTCTCTAAGGATTCCAGAACCCCCACCATCGTCTGAAACTGTAACAATGGCAGTAATATTATGGGTGAATTTTTTTAAACCTCGTAGGAGTATAGAAAGGCCTGTACCTCCACCTATTACTACTATTTTAGGTTCTAGAAGTAAGTCTATTGAATTAGTTTCATTGTATTTATCCATAATCATACCTCTTGAATATGCTTATTTATATCTCTATGGTTTATTATGGTTCTATGACCATTAGATATAAGTATTTCTGCAATCTTATTAGCTATTGCTACTGATCTGTGAAATCCTCCTGTACATCCTATTCCAATTACCAACTGGGTTTTACCTTCAGTAACATAAAAAGGTATAAGAAACTCTAACATGTCAATGGTTTTTTCTATAAATGTGTGAGTTTGGGGCCATTTAAATACATAGTCCATTGTTTCATTATTCATTCCAGAAATATGTTTTAATTCTGGAATATAAAAAGGATTAGGTATAAACCTTACATCAAAGACTAAGTCTCCATCCAATAAAATTCCATTTTTAAAGCCAAAGGATGAAACAGAAATAGTTATATTTCTTTGTTCTCCACCTTCAAGAAATATACTAGACATTTCTTGCTTTAACATTCCCAAAGTAAGACTGGATGTATCTAGTATATAATCTGATCTTTCCTTAACCTCTGTTAAAAATTCTCTTTCTTTATTAATTCCATCTATAATATTACCTTCTGGATTCAATGGATGTGGTCTTCTCAATTCTTTATATCTTTTTATTAGTACTCTGTCTGAAGACTCTAAAAAAAGAATTTTATAATTTATTTTTTTTGACCTTAAATCATCTAAGGATTTAAATAAGTCATCAAAAAATAATCCACCTCTAATGTCTACTACTACAGCTATATTTTCAATAGGTTTTTTGGATTCTACACATAATTCAGCAAATTTTGTCAGCAAAGCTGGTGGTAGATTATCCATACAAAAGTATCCCATATCTTCCATAACTTTCATTGCTTGTGATTTTCCTGCACCTGACATTCCTGTAATAACTAAAAATTCCATGACTACACCACCTATTCAACTATTATATTTCTAATTCTACTGAACTGTAATCCTGCTGCTTTAGCTCTATCTAATGCAGCTTCTACCTCTCCTACATCATCAGAGCTATGGGCATCACTGTTCACTACAAATTCTACATCTTCCTCCATAGCAATCCTTATATTTTCAAGGGATAATTGACTATGTTTGGAATTAATCTCTAATGCTGTACCAACTTTTCCTGCAGCTCTAGCCAGCTGTCTAATGTCTACCTTGGCTTTTGAGCCTGGATGAGTTATAAAGCTAATAGGATACTTGTTTATGGCCTTTATAAATGCATCCGTATTCAATTCTAAGGCTTTTTTTCTACCTACTGGTAAAAATTTAGTAATAGGATTCATTATATATAATCCTAGGGCTGCTTTAAAAGAGCTAGGTGTTACTCCATAATGATAGCCTAATAGCAATATGTCCGTAAGTTTTATTAAATCTTCATTCATATCAATATTTCCATCAAAACCAGTTATATTTGCTTCTACTCCTAGCAAGATTTTAATCCCTTTGTCTTTATACTCATCATTTAAATTATCTATTTCTTTTCTCATAATAGGAATATTGTGTCGCTTAACACCATATAAATAATGTCCAGGTCCGTGGTCACATATGGCTATTTCTTTTAATCCTTTTTTAATTGCTACTTCTACATTATCTCTTATGGTCCCAGTTCCATGGCTATATACAGTGTGGGTGTGGTAATCACCATATAATTTCACTATAGATCCTCTCCAATTAACTTTATCTCTGTTTCTAATTCCACATCATAATTATCTCTAACAGTTTTTTGAACTATTTGTATTAATTCTAGCACATTTTTGCAACTAGCATTTTCCACATTAACCACAAAACCACAATGTTTTTCAGAAATCTGGGCTCCTCCATGTCGAAGTCCCCTGAGGCCAGAATCTTCTATTAATTTACCAGCAAAGTATCCAACTGGTCTTTTAAATGTACTTCCACCGCTGGGTAATTCAAGGGGTTGTTTTGATGTTCGTTTATAGGTTAAGTCCTTCATTATTCTATCTATTTCCAATGGATCTCCTGGTTTCAATTCTAATTCTACACTTAATACTATTAAATCTTCATCTGTAACTCGGCTTCCTCTGTATCTAAAATTCATTTCACTATTTGAATATTCCTTTATCCTGTTTTCCTTATCTATAATTCTAACCTTAGTAATTATATCTTTCATTTCTCCACCATAGGCACCTGCATTCATGGTAACAGCTCCACCTATAGTTCCAGGTATACCGTTGGAAAATTCCATACCTGTAAGATTTTCTCTAGCTACCACTTTACTAACTGCACTTAAAAGAGCTCCAGCTTGGCAATAAACCTTATTACCTTGGATCTCTACTTTATTTAAACCTTCATTTATTTTTATAACCACACATCTTAGTCCTCCATCTTTAACTAAGAGATTTGTTCCATTTCCCATTATAAAATAATCTATATTATTAGCTCTTAAAAGTGTAATAGCTTCTAATACCTGATTTTCATCCTTAGGAATGATAAGTGCATCAGCTGGCCCACCTATTTTAAAAGAAGTATGATTTTTCATCCCTTCATTAAATAATACTTCTCCAATATTCTTATTTTCAAATAATTTTTCATAATCCATTATACTCATATTTTTATCACTCCTACTTAACTATTCTCTTCTTATACTATCATATTTCATGTCTTTTTGGGATTAAAGTTCACAAAAAATAAATGAAAATAAAACCATAGTCTTTTAAAGGACTATGGTCTTAAAGTAGTTATTATTATTCTTTAATTAATCTCTCGCCATTCTCTTATAGCTTTCATATCTATATTTAGAATCTCTTTCTGCTTTCGCAAATAGATCATCAGCTAATTCTGGGAATGATTTTCTTAATGAAGTATATCTAA
>CAYZDC010000009.1:0-8029 GCA_964477045.1 uncultured Tissierellaceae bacterium
AATTCTCTGTTGAACAATCTGAAATCTATTTAAGAGGTTTCTTAGGTAGAATGTTGTTCTCAGGAGAAGAGGCATTAAAACAAGCTAAGGTATTATCCGGAGGAGAGAAGGTTAGATGTATGTTATCTAGAATGATGCTTAGCAATTCAAATGTACTGATTTTAGATCAACCTACAAACCACTTAGACTTAGAGTCAATTACTGCAGTGAATAATGGTTTGCGTGATTACAAAAGTAATATATTATTTGCTTCACATGACCACCAATTTATGCAAACTATAGCTAATAGAATTATTGAAATCAAGGCAGATGGCTTTAATGATAGAGAAATGACTTATGAAGAATATTTAGAAAGATTTTATAAATAAAATGTCATCCTAGGATGACATTTTTTCTTTTGTATTCTTTTATAGTAGTTTTTTTCTTACATATTGACTTCCTTTGTCTATGACTATTACCATTAGTGATATTCCAAGCAATAGAAATCCTACTACTTCCCAATTCCGCCAATTTATATTTTGGCTTAAGGCAGTTCCTATTCCTCCAGCTCCGATTATACCTAAAATCGTAGATGTTCTAATATTAGATTCTAATCTGTATAATGCAAGGCTTATAAATGTAGGAAATGTATGAGGTATTAGTCCATTTACATAGGCTTCAATATTTGAAGCACCTGTTACAATTATACTATCTTTTATATTTTTTTCTGTACTTTCTAGTACCTCACTATACATTTTAGTCAGTACACCTGTTGTATATATACTTAAGGCCATGGCTCCAGCTAAAGGACCTGCTCCTACTCCACGGAAGAATATTATTGCTGTAATTATTGATGGAAAAGTTCTTAAAATATTTATTATGGCTTTAAATAATAATGAAATGCTTCTCCTTGGGGATGTATTATATGCTGTTAAATAAGATATAACAATTGCAAATAAGGCACCAACTACAGTTGCAAATAGGGCAATAAACAAACTTTCTTGTATTCCAAGGATTAATTTAGGATAATATGAGATATCTATTCTTATCATCCTAGATAAAATCTGTTTTCCCTGGTCTATGCCTAATAATAATCTATCATAGCTTATATTTAGTGATTTATATAAAAGGATGAATAGTCCAATTAAAATAGCCGGTGTTAAAATTAATTTTGTTAATTTAAATTTTCTATAGGATTTAATAGATTTAAAGTTTATTGAAGATTTATTTAAAGAGTTTCGTATATACAAGCTTAGAATATCGATAAATAATATGGTTACAAATAATATAAGAATTAAAGTAGCTAAGTTATCATATCTTAAGTGGTTTAAATCCCTCCACATAATCTGACCTATTCCTCCAGCTCCTACTAGTCCAAGTATAGTAGCACTTCTAATATTTGTTTCAAGTACTATAAAGAAAACTGATATAGATTGTTGAATCATATTAGGCAATACGCAATATCTTAAAACTTGAACAGAATTAGCACCTACAGATCTGGTGGAATTCAATTGATTTTCATTTATAGATTCTATATACTCTCTAAATAATTTTAAACTCATTAAAAATGCTATTATTGTTAAGGCAATTATTCCTGAAAATTTCCCTATAGAAAATACACTAACTAATAAGGCTGCCCATATTAAACTTGGAATAGTTCTGAAAAAAGCAAATATACTGCTTAATATATTGGCTAAATATTTGTTTAAAGCAATATTTTTGGCTACAAGTAGGGAAAAAGGAACTGCTAACAAAACACCCATAATAGAAGATACTACGGCTATTTGAATAGTTTCAATTAATTTTTCAAAAACTTCACTTGTATATGAAAAATTAGGTCTTAACATTCTTCCAAACAAATTCATCATACTAGGTATACCTTTATATAGTCTTACAAAACTAAAATTAACTTTATATCCTAAAAATAATAGGATTAAAATAAGAATTAATGGAAAGACAATTCTATTACGCCTCTTTTTATTTATATATGTCTTTAAGGAGTCCATCACTTAAATCACCTGCACTTCCATCATATACAACTTTTCCCTCTTTTAAAGCTATTATTCTACCACAATACTTTTTAGCTAAGTTTACATCATGAAGGTTTATCATAATAGTCATATTCTTTTTTTCATTTACCTTTTTAAAGTATTCCATTATAACTTTAGCCGTTGCCACATCAAGACTAGATACAGGTTCATCAGCTAAAATTATCTTTGGCCTTTGGCAAAGAGTTTTAGCTATAGCCACTCTTTGTTTTTGCCCTCCACTTAATCCATCTGCTCTTTGGAACATCTTTTCTGTAAGTGCTACTTGTCTTAGGGCAATAGATGCTCTTTCATAATCATCATCAGAAAATAAGCCTAAAATCGACTTTAAGGAAGACTTGTATCCAAGTCTTCCTATTAGTACATTATCTAGCACTGTTGATCTATCTATTAAATTATAATCTTGAAATATAAAACCAATATTTCTTCTTATGGATTTAAGTTCGGAAGTATTCAGCTTTGTAATATCTAAATCATCAAGGTAGATTTTACCCTTTGATGGTTTTACTAATAGGTTAATAGTTTTTAACAAACTGGATTTACCACTACCACTGGAACCTATTATTCCAACAAATTCTCCTTGTTGGATTTCTAAACTAACATCATCTACGGCTAATACTTTCCCATCATAAAGAACAGTAATATTCTCCAACTTCAACATATAATCAGCCCCTACTTACCTTCTTTTAAATCCACATTCATTGTTTCTGCAGTTGTTCTAATAACATCATAGTCAGCATCAGTTGCTTCTTCAAAACCATACATATTAAATAATTCTATTAAAAGAGCTTTACCTTCTTCAGATGCTTGAATTTTTAATAGTGCATTTTTAATTTTTTCTTGAAGCTCTGCATCCATATCTCCTCTTAATGTAACACTAATATTAGGAATATAATCAGTATATCCTAATAGTTCTGTTCTATCCATAGCTGTTGGAAAATCTTCTGCATATCTTTCTCTGGCATCTACGAATGTAGTTGCTACATCCACATCTCCGTTTAAAAGAAGTTGCAGTGATTTATCATGGCCTCCACTATATACGTATTCAATATCCTTTTCAATATCTATTCCTTCAGTTATTAAATATGCACCTGGAAATAGATATCCTGAAGTTGATGAAGGATCTACAAATGCTACAATATGGTCTTTAACATCAGCAAAACTTTTTATTTCGCTATCTTTTAGGACTAAAAATTGGGACCTATATCTTGCTTCTCCAGATTTATTTATGGCAGTTAATATTACCTGTGCATTACTTTCACTATTAGCAAGGACATATGCAAAAGGTGGTATAAATCCAAAATCTACTTGCCCAGAACCTAAACCCTCTACTACACCAACATAATTTGTAGCTGTAAATCCTTCTACCTTGATACCTAATTCTTTTGAAAGCATTTCTGTTAATGGTTCTACAGATTCAATAAGGGTATCCCCATCTTTCATAGGAACAAATCCCATTTTTAAAACTTGTTCTTTTTCTGCTGTACAAGCTACTGTTGAAATGATCAATATTGCAACTAAAAGTAATCCTAATATTTTTTTCATATTTATCCTCCTAAGTTTATCTTCTTAATTATAGAATACTACAATTTAGGAGAAGTTGCAATACACTTTCTAAAAATAAAATAAGTGTACCCTATTGTATGGGTACACTTAACGATTATTGTCGTTTTTCAAATTCTATTTGGATGTCCATTTCTCTTTCATTTCTTAATACTTTTAGATTTGCCCTATCTCCTACTTTATAATTATATAGGGTTTTTTTGAGTCCATTCATATTTTCAATATTAGTCTCATCTATAGCTATAATAATATCTCCATTTACCAAGCCTGCTTTATCTGCAGGAGTGTCTGCACCTACTTGAATTAATATTACACCACTATCCTGTAGAAGTTCTACTCCTAGTCTAGCTTGATATTCGCCAACACCTACTCCTGATATTCCCATAAATACAGTTTCAAAATTACCTGTTTTTATAACTTCTTCAATAATTACTTTTGCGCTATCTATAGGTATGGCAAATCCTAATCCTTCAGCAGATTTTATCTTTGCTGTATTAATACCAATTACATCACCATTACCATTTAAAAGGGGCCCACCACTATTTCCACCATTTATAGAAGCATCTGTTTGAATTAAATCTTCTATAATAGTGTTTGCATCAATTTGTATAGACCTATTAAGTCCAGAGATTATGCCAGAAGTAACTGTTCTTTGAAATTCTAATCCTAAAGGGTTTCCTATGGCAACGGCAATTTCTCCTACTTGTAAATTAGATGAATCACCTAAGCTAGCTATAGGCAAACCTGTGGTCTCTACTTTAACAATAGCTAAATCTAAAACTTGATCATTCCAAAGTGTTTTTCCTTCTAATTTTTCTCCATTTTCAAATAAGACTTCTATAGACTTAGAATTGCCATCATTTACCACATGAGAGTTGGTAAGTATATAACCATTGCTATTGACTATAATACCTGACCCAACTCCTGGTACATCTCTTGTGCCAAAAAAGTCTTGTTGAACTCCTACTGTGGTTATTCCAACAACTGAACTCATGGCCTTTTTGGCAACTGCTGCAATTGTATTTATGTCGTCTGTAGAATTTATATTAACAACTGGAGACGCATATACTCCTGTTGGATTTGTTGTTTCTGCAAACAATGTAGGTGCTATAAAGCTAGATGCTAAACCACCTATTAATGAAGCTATTAATATAACTGCTATATAGGATAAGATGCTCCCTCGAAATGTTCTTTTCCTCTTGTTACTTACTGTTTTATACTCTGTATATTGGGTCTCTTCGTTTCTAATTGTATTTTTTTCTCCATTTTCATCATTTACTATTTCATAATTTCTTAAATCATCTTTCCAATCATCATTCATTTTTTCTTCCTCCTCTTCTATTTTCTTCTTTGTAGTTTAATTATAATAATATAATGTGGAAATATTATGGCAAAATTATGTTTTTGTTGTGTGATTAATACATTTATCAGGATCTTTGTTATAATAAGGTTAATTAGTATTGGAAGAGGTGATTTCATGAGCTATAAAATATATTTAGTAGAAGATGATGTGAATCTAAATTTGGTCCTAAAAACATACTTAGAAAAAGAAGGATGGTCTGTGACTTCATTTTTAAATGGTACAAGTGCAAAAGAAAACATATCTAGTGTACCTGACTTATGGATATTAGATATTATGCTACCTGATATTGATGGTTATCAACTTATTAAAGAGATAAAATCTTTTAATTCAGAAGTTCCAGTTATATTTATTTCTGCTAGAGATGCTGATATAGATAGGGTTGTAGGACTGGAATTAGGCAGTGATGATTATTTAGCTAAACCATTTTTACCTAGAGAATTAGTCTTAAGAGTTAAAAAACTCCTAGATAGATTAAATCCTAGTATAAATAATTTGGGTGCTTATACAATTAATCATGCAAGCAGAGAAATAAAATTAGGCGATGAAATAATTGACTTAACTACAAAAGAATATGACTTAGTATTATACTTTGCTAAGAACCAAGATAGGGCTCTATCACGTGAACAAATATTGGATTATATTTGGGGTGAAGATTATTTTGGCTCAGATAGAGTTGTTGATGATTTAATAAGGCGAATACGTCGTAAGATGACAGGTTTAAATTTAGAAACCATATATGGTTATGGATATAAGGTGATCAAATCATGAAAAAAATGAAAAATTATCCACTATCAGTACAAATATGGATTGTATTTGCTATTATTACCCTATCTATATCCATATTGCTATCCTTGTTACTTCCAGTAACTCTTAGAAGTTTTTTTACTAGAGAAATTTATGCAACTATAGATTCTGCCCAAGACCTAATATTTAACCAATTCAATAGCCAGGTCTACAGAGATTATTTGGGAAGTGAGTTTTTTGGAGATGGTAAACAGAAATTAGAAGATATACGAACTGTAAATCACTTTATTATATATCCAGATGATAATAGCGTAGTTATTAATTTTCCTATTTCTAAAGAATTCTTACTAGGAGTTAAGGCAGCCTCTGATATACAAAAATCTAATAGTGAAGAGTATTCTGGAATGTTAAATGGCGAGAAAGTGTTTTACATTATTACAAAAGGCAAAGCTTTAGGCAGAGATGCATTTCTTGTAAGCTTTATGGGGGATTCCTATAGAGAAGACCTAGTTAGAACCTTATTTAGAAGGTTGGTTATTATTGTTTTATTGGTATTTGTGTTTAGTTGGATTCCAGCACTTTTGCTGAGTAATTATCTTACGAAACCCTTAGTGGATTTAGAAAGAAAAGTAAAAAAGATTGCAGATAACCAATGGGAAGACAAAGTAGAACTTCATCGACAAGATGAAATTGGTAAGTTAGGAGACTCTGTGGAGTATCTTAGGAATCGATTAATTAGGCAAGATGAAGCTCAGCAATCTTTTCTTCAAAATGTTAGCCATGAATTAAAAACTCCAGTAATGGTAATACGAAGTTATTCCCAAGCAATTGTAGATGGAATATATCCTAAAGGTGATTTAAAAGGCTCCATAGAAGTTATAGATAAAGAAGCAGAAACTCTAGAAAATAAAATTAAAAACCTATTATATATGACCAAATTAGACTATGTTTCAGAATATGATAAGCATATGGAAAGCTTTTCCTTGGATTTACTAATAAAAGAAGAAATAGAAAGATTTTCATTAAATAGGCCAGATATACAATGGAACTTAGATTTAAAACGGACTACTATTATGGGTGATATTGACCAATGGAAAGTTGTGGTTGAAAATTTATTAAATAACCAATTACGATATGCTAAAAGTGAAATCCAGATAAGTTTAAAAGATAATCTATTACATTTTTATAATGATGGTCCTCATATAGATGACAATACTCTTAGTAATATGTTCACAAAATTTAATAAGGGATATAAAGGTGAATTTGGCTTGGGATTGGCTATAGTATATAAAATATTACAAATTCACAATTCCAGTATATCTGTTAGGAATGAAGATCTAGGGGTATCATTTTTTATAGAGATTAAAACTATATAAATATAGAAGGGATGATTTAATGGAAAAATTGGGTATCAAAATAGAGCATATTTTTCATAGCTGTTTTACTCTTGAAACAGAAAAACATTTTTTAATATTTGATTATTATACAGGAGATATTGAACTAAGTAAGACCAAAAATAACTATGTATTTGTAACTCATGGTCATGGTGACCATTACACTCCGGAGATTTTTAACTGGGAAGCAGATAATGTAAAGTATATTTTAAGCTCAGATATTGAAGTAAATAGAGATGACAAAACCATATATGTGATGAATCCAGATGAAATACTTCAAGTTGATGATTTGAAAATCCAAACTTTTGGTTCTACAGATTTAGGTTTAAGTTTTTTAATCCAGGTAGATGGAAAAGGTATATTTCATGCAGGAGATTTGAATTGGTGGCATTGGAAAAATGATAGCCCTGCTGAGCAAAAGCAAGAGGAAATAGCCTATAAAAATGAGATAGCTAAAATAAAAGGCAAGAAGGTCCATATAGCTTTTGTTCCAGTAGATCCTAGACTTGAAGAAAATTTCCATTTAGCTGGAGAGTATTTTATAAATGAAATCCATCCAGAATACTTTCTACCAATGCATTTTGGGGATAAGTATAATACTTCAAGAGACTTTATCCACAAAATGAAGGATAGTGCCAGTAACATTGTGGAGATTACTCATAAAAATCAAGTTATAGAACTTTAAAAATGATCAAAGGGGTCTGACCCCTTTGATCATTTCATTTTAATATTAACTCTACAGGACAATGATCTGATCCCATAATATGACTGTGTATTTCTGAAGAATGTACTCTGTCTTTAAACCTTTCACTTACTATGAAATAATCAATTCTCCAACCAGAGTTATTTCCCCTGGCATTTCTCATATAAGACCACCAAGTATAAGCTCCTTCAGTATTTGGGTAAAAATGTCTAAAAGTATCCACATAGCCAGACCC